>CACXGH010000025.1 GCA_902767175.1 uncultured Ruminococcus sp. | reverse complement strand
GCGGGTGTCCGGTGGACACCTCTGCCGAAGGCAGAAGCACCGACCGAGCCGGCAGGCGAGACTCGGGGGACATCGACGCTTGTTATTACATTTGTGCCTGCAGACCTGAATTACTGATGTCAGGAACATAAGCCGGACCGGACGGACTTTATATCGGGATAAATAGAGGAATTTATTCACTGCAATATCAGATATACGGCATAAAAGCCCGGAAGGAAATAAACCAAAAGTGTGATGATATACGACACATGAATAATATTCGCAAAAAACAGTGTAAAAAATAAACTATTATATGAATGAGAAAAAATATGGTTATTATTGCACAAAAAAAATTAAAAAATGTAAATTTAGTATTGAAAAATATTTTGGTTTGTGATATAATTTTCTTATTCACAGATATATTCTTGCTATTTATGACAATAGTGAGAATGCTTACCGTTATATGCTAAGTGAATATGTTGTGTCTGCCTACTTGTGAGTCTTCGTTTCAGATAGCAGGGAGCATTCCGGGAGCAGAAAGTACGGTGGTCGTATTTCGGGACGCAGGAATGTATAAAGCAGATGAATGCCCTGCATTATCTTACCGCACAGGGAAACACAGCAGCAAAACAAATCAGAGAAAGGTCGGTGATGAATAGAAGGCTTACATTACAGAACACAAGCATACGCGCGGAAATTTATCCGAGGTAAATCGGAAATTCTTTAAAGACAGGAGAATGAAACATGAAGAAAAGTATGGTAAAAATACTTACAGCTGCACTTGCTGCCGCAACAGTAGCAAGTATGTCAGTAATGCCTGTATTTGCGCAGAACACTGTTGTACCTACATGGACAGGCTCTGATTATGTCGCAGCAGATCCTGAAGCTGATCCTCCCGTTGCAGAGCAGACAGGCACGGCAAGGAAAACAATCGACACTATTACGGTAACAGACCTGAGAGAGACAGATAATCTCGAAGTAACGGCTTATCAGATCGTAAAGGGCACATATAAGGACGGCAGACTTACCGGATATGTACTCTGCGATTTCGGCAAGGATGCAGATGACAATGATCTTACAATTGCTGATATGGAAAATCCTACCGCTGAAGAGATCACAGCGATTGCACAGAACATCAACGCAAACAAGTCCTCACTTACAGGTATAGTCATGACTCAGGATAATACTGATGATAGCAAATACACTGCACGGGTTGAGGCAGGTTTGTATATCGTACTCGCAAGAGGCGCTGATTCCGTTGTTTATAACCCTGCAATCGTTGCTGTCAATGTAAAAGATGCACATCTTGTTGCAGATGCAACAGAGGGCGGCACAGTATCAATGGGCGCTGAAAGCTACTTCAATATTCCCGAAGCAGCTTATCTCAAGTCAAGCGAAAGCGGCTTTGACAAGAATATAGTCGGCAGCCATAAGCCGGATGAGGCTACAATAATAGATCCCGTAAACGGCAAGGGTGATACTGTTGCATTCGGCGATATCGTACAGTTCAAGCTTGACGAAATGACAATACCTTCATATTCAGATGAATTTACGAATATTGAATATAAAGTAGTCGATAATCTTGATGCAGATTCGTTCAAGAGACTTATCGACTTCAAGGTAAAGGTAAATGATACAGAAGTAGCAGCAACAACGGAAATCCCTGCTGCAAATCCCGACGACGATCCTACTGTAGTTAACAACTATACACTCAAGCTTTTTGATGAGGAAGGTCAGGAAACAAACGATTTTGACGAGGCAGTAGGTTATTCCGTAGCGTTTACAAATGACTTCATCAAGGCTCACGGCACTAACGCTGTAGAGATCTCCTATTCATCAGAGTTCCTCAGCACAGCAGGCATCAACTATGCAGAGAATAAGAACCATGCTGTTCTTACCTACAGCAACGATGCTTCCGATCCCGCAAGCAGAAATACAAAGAAAGCAACAACATATCACTATAGCTTCGGTATAGATGCCGATGTTGATGCACAGGATCCCGGCAACTCCGAGACCTATGAATTCAACAAGGTAACACAGGCTCTTAAGGACGGGGAAACATACGAGAATGCCGAGAACGAAGACGGTACCGGCACAAGGAAGAGTCCTTATGCACTTACAGGTGCAACATTTGCTCTTTATGTTGAAAATGAAACTGTAACACATGCTAATCCGGATAATATTCTTGATCCTGCCGATGATGTATCCTATCTGACACAGATCAAAGAGGCTGTATCCGATGATAACGGTCATATCAAGTTCACAGGTCTTGATGAGGGTGTTTACTACATCAAGGAAACACACGCTCCGAGAGGCTATACACTCAATGATAATATCTATAAGGTAACAATTGACGCTGAACTCAGTGGTGCAGGTATCATGACAGAATATACTATCACAACACAGCTCAAGGTAAACGGTGTATATCAGACAGTAGGCACATGCACATATTCAAATGAGCTTATTGATGAAACGAATCCTGATACACAAGAGGTTACACCTGCTGTTGATCCCAATACAGGCGCTGTAAAGAATACTATTACTGCTGATATAGCTCCCGTTGAGATAGTTGACCCGAGAATAGCTGCTCTCCCGTCAACAGGCGGCATCGGTACAATCGTTATCACAGTAGTTGCTTCTATAGGCATGGCAGGCTTCCTTACTCTTTATATTGTCAACAGAAAAAAGAAGAAGGAAGAGTCAGACAAGAAATAAGTCTTTCTGATCGAAAAAGCGGCAGTATCTTTATTGCTGCCGCCGATTCGTAAGTATATACCATGAATAAAAAAAAGAGACGAAAGTATTTGCGCAGGTTTATCTCGATATTCTCTATGACAGGCTTTCTTATCTGTACAGTCGCACTCCTTTACCCCGTAATCAGCGACAGGTGGAACAGATACAGAGATATGCAGCTTATCACAGAGTATAATGAGATGATCAAAAATACAGATCCGACGGTATATAATAATTTAGTGAAGGAAGCTGAGGAATACAACAAGCAGCTCGTTCAGCAAAACAGAAGTATAATAACGGATGCTGAGTATACTCACGACCAGAAATACGAATCAATGCTGAATGTAATGAATAACGGAATGATGTGCTATGTAGAAATTCCCGTTATAGACATTACCGAACCTGTATACCATTATTCGGACGATATTTCCCTGAATAAGGGAGTAGGTCATATCCACGGCAGTTCGCTGCCTGTCGGAGGACTTAACACACATTCCATTCTCACGGGACACAGAGGACTTCCGAACCAGAAATTCTTTTCGGATCTTGATAAAGTAGAGGTGGGCAACAGATTTTATGTCCATATTCTCGGCAGAGTTCTTGCATACGAGGTATTTGATATAAGAGTTGTTGAGCCTACCGACGTAAGCGGTCTGCTTATCGAGGACGGAAAAGACCTGCTTACACTTGTCACTTGTGAACCGTACGGAGTGAATACTCACCGGTTGATCGTAACAGGCAGAAGAGTTCCGTTCGATCAGAACAATGTAGAAAACGGTCTTGTTACAGTTGAAAAGCATCAGGTCAGAATAGACCCTGCGGTATGGGTCGCTATGGGCTTTATGCTGTTCTTTATCTTCATTGTCGTTAACTCATTGGTCGGACGGCTTATCAGCAGAAAAAAATCAAAGAAAGGCGGTTCGGCATGAAAATAAAAAGTTTTTTTGCATCACTGTTAGCATGTGCTTTTATAATGCTCGAACCTGTCAGCGCATATGCCTATCAGACAGATGTTGTACCCGAAATTGAGGATAGAGCATTAAGCCTGACTATAAATTTTTGCTATTCAAAAAATGATACGGATATACCGATCCCCGGGGCAGAGGTCTCTATAAACAGGATCTCTGATCTCGAAGTCATAAACGGTTATGCATTTTATACTGTTGTTGACTATGAGGATTATGCGGAACTAATAAAAAAGGACGAAAAAGGCAATGATGTCACATTTGAAGGCATATCTGGTACAGAGTCCAACAAGCTTGCTGCAAGATTTGCACTTAAAGTACCTGCTCCCGAACAGACAGATGTTACAGCTGTAAACGGTATTGTAAAGTTTGAAAACCTTACAGCAGGTATGTATCTTGTAAGGGAAACAAATGCGACAGGTAAGGCACTTGACTATTCATACTTTGAACCGTTCCTTGTGTCTGTACCTCTTGCCCAGGATTATACAGGCGAAAATATATGGATATATGACGTGCTTGCGGATCCCAAAACAACGGTAGAGGAAAAACCTCAGCCGCCTGATTCATCAGTACCTGACTCCTCGATACCGGATTCATCAGTGTCCGAATCATCGGTACCTGAATCGTCAGAACCGGAGTCATCAGAACCCGAGTCATCGGAACCCGAGTCGTCAGAACCGGAGTCATCGGTACCTGAGTCGTCAGAACCGGAGTCATCGGAACCCGAGTCTTCAAACCCTGAATCATCGGTGACCGAGTCATCAGCACCGAAAGAGTCTTCAGATTCATCTGAGCCGTCAACACCTTCAAAGCCCTCTGAGCCGACTTCGACTCCCGAAAGCAGTACACCGGGTATACCCGTAATAACAGGTGAAAGCTCAATTTTGTTGTTTGTTGTTGTTATATTCTTTATTTCTGCTTTTGTAATAACACTTACAGTTAACAAGAAAAAAAGAAATGACGATACCGACAGTGAGTAAGCCTGTTCAGTATTATAAAAGCTGATATAGCACCCCGTTTGAATTATTCGTTCATACGGGGTGTTTTTATGTGGGAACTTATCAGCATTGATACTTGACTCCCATTAAAAGTAGACCTTGTCTACTTTTGATCAGAAAGCAGTATGAGTTCATATTGTTTTATGACAATCTTTCAATGTTTGGTAAATATCTTTCCGTCAAACTAATGAAGCGACAGAATAGTATCTGCCGCTTCATTTTACTTATAATTATTGATAAAGATTACTTATTATATAATAAAAAAATTAAACCTCTGATGTTTTTACATCAAAGGCTTATTGGTGGGAACAATAGGGCTCGAACCTATGACCCTCTGCTTGTAAGGCAGATGCTCTCCCAGCTGAGCTATGCTCCCATATAATATTTTACAATCGGAATAAGTGGTGCGGGTAACAGGACTTGAACCTGCACCTCCTTGCGAAGACCAGCACCTGAAGCTGGCGCGTCTGCCAATTCCGCCATACCCGC
>CACXGH010000024.1 GCA_902767175.1 uncultured Ruminococcus sp. | reverse complement strand
TATGCGGGGTTGCCGCTATACAGCCCCACCACTCACCTCCACGGTTTCTGTAGTTGACCGTATTTTCCTCAACTACATTATAGCAAAAAAAATTGGCGAAGGCATCTTTTTCATAACCCCATTGGTGCCTTTCGCAGAAAGGCGGTTTATAATTATGGAAAACGATACACCCGTTCAGCAGAACGAACAAAAGCCCCGGAAGAAAAAAAGCTATAATTCATATAAGCGCTCCACAATAAGACAGTACAGTTCGACCTTATCTCTTGTTATAATTGTTCCTGTATTTGTTCTGATCACATTGTCCGTATGGGTATTCCCGCGTTCAACGGAATCCTTTATAGAAAAAAGAAAGCTTGCGGAGTTCCCGACATTAAGTTTTGAAAGCTATTTTAACGGCAGTTTTACTGCAGGAATCAATAAATGGTTTACCGATACCGTTCCGTACAGAGATGACTTCAAAAATATGGGTAACAGCTTTAAGGGACTTTTTGGCATCTCATCAGAGGATACAGTTACATTTGTCGGTGATGTTAAGAAAGTTCCGAAAAAGGTGACGCCTAAAAATAATGGTACAAGCGAGACAAGCACTCAGACAAGTCAGGGCAGTGAAAGCTCCGCTCAGCCGGGAAAAACGGAGGAAGGCTCCGCAGAGGAGAGTTCAAAAACCGAACAGAAGGATTACCGTAAGCTTGACGCTGAATACACCGTTGAGAACGGTGTAATAGTAGTAAAACAGGACGGTCATTACAGAGGAATGGAGCTGTTCGGCGGCGGCTCAGGAAATGCATATGTTGATGCACTCAATGATCTGAGAGAAAAGCTTGACAGCGATATAAGAATGTACTCGATGATAGCACCTCTTGCAAGTCAGTATTATCTGCCTGCAAACTATTCTGAATATTCTTCAGATCAGAAGGAATTCATTGACGATCTTTCTTCAAGACTCAGCGAAGGCATTAAAGCTATAGATATCGCATCTGTGCTTAAAGAGCATACCGAAGAAACGATATACTGCCGTACAGACCACCATTGGATGCCCTTGGGTGCATATTATGCTGCTCAGGAATTCGCAAAGGCGGCAGGGGTAAAATTCAAGGAACTCAGTACATTTACACCGTCAACAATAAATGGTTTTGTCGGAACGATGTATGCATTCTCCGGCAGTGATATTCGTATCAAAAACGATCCTGAGGATTTCACATACTATATTCCCGATAACTATGATAAGTGTGAGACGGATTTTTATGACACCGATTTCAGCTATAGTTATACCGGTTCTTATTTCAAGGAAGTCGGAGATCCGCAGTCGAATGCATATCTTACCTTCTTCGGCGGTGACGAGCAGATAGTAAAGATCCGTACTAATATCAAAAACGGCAGAAAGCTCATTGTTATCAAGGACAGCTATGGCAATGCAGTGCCCGGATATCTCATGAACTCTTTTGATGAAATATACATTGTGGATATGAGATATTTCGACCTGAATTTAGTTGATTTTATTGATCAGATGAATATTACCGACGTACTCTTTACAATGGTGACATATTCAGCATTCGGAGATAATGCCGATGGTTTGACAGACCTTATCTATCAGTCTGAGGGACAGACTATTACAGACCACTATAAAGATGCGGAATAAGCCGCCTTCATTCCGATCTGCGAATATGCAATTTATCCGGACTCATTATGCTAAGGCTATCGGCAGAAGCTGCTGCCATAGCCTTAGTTTATAATATCTGAAAAGGAGAAAAAAACATGACAGAGCTTGAATATCCGTTCGATGCGGAATATATCATAAAAAAAAGAAAGTCTATCAAAAAGACGCTCATTTCTGACGGCTCCAAAAGGCTTAAGAAGAAGGTAGCAGTTTTCGGAGGCTCAACAACCAATGATATAGTTGTATATCTTGATCTGTTCCTTCTTAATAATGGTATAGAGGCAGAATTCTATCAGTCAGAATATGCTCAGTATTGGCAGGATGCAATGTTTCCGTCTGAGGAGCTTCTCAGCTTCAAGCCTGATATTGTCTTTATCCATACCACAAACAGAAATATAACCTCATATCCCTGTTTAAGTGACAGCAAGGAGAGAGTACAGGAGCTGCTTGATGCAGAATTTGCTAAATTCAGGCAGATGTGGGAGAAAATATCCGACACCTACCATTGCCCTATAATTCAGAATAACTTTGAAATGCCGTTCTACCGCATAATGGGCAACAAGGACTGCAGCGATTACAGGGGCAGAATGAACTTTATTACAAAATTAAATAACAAATTTTACAGCTATGCGGAAAAAACAGAGGGCTTTTACATCAATGATATCAACTATATATCTGCTTCATACGGTCTCAGGGAATGGAGCGATCCGTCATTCTGGAATATGTACAAATACGCAATGTGCGTAGACGCTATGCCGGAGTTTTCTTTCAACCTTGCCAATATCATTAAATCTGTATTCGGCAAGAATAAAAAGGCTCTCGCACTTGACCTTGACAACACTCTCTGGGGCGGAGTTGTAGGAGATGACGGTGTAGACGGCATACAGATAGGGCAGGAAACAGGTGTTGCTCAGTCTTACTATGAATTCCAGAGTTATATAAAGTCATTGAAGGACTTAGGCGTTATTCTGACCGTCTGCTCAAAGAATGACCATGAAAACGCAATAGCAGGTCTGAAACACCCCGAGGGTGCTTTAAAGCCCGATGATTTCATTATAATAAAGGCAAATTGGGAGAATAAGGACCGGAATATCTCAGAGACAGCAGCAGAGCTGAATATTCTTCCCGATTCTATTGTGTTCGTTGACGATAACCCTGCAGAGCGTGCTATAGTCAGTGCTCAGATTCCGGGAATAAGCGCTCCTGTAATGGACAGTGTTGAAAATTACATTACAACGATCGACCGCAACGGATATTTTGAGGTTACTAATTTCAGCGAGGACGATCTCAAGAGAAATGAGATGTATAAGGCAAATGCACAAAGAGCCGCACAGCAGGCTACTTTTGCCGATTATAAGGACTATCTTCTCAGCCTTGATATGACAGCAGTTATAGACGACTTCATTCCCGTATATCTGCAGAGAATAACACAGCTTTCCAATAAAAGCAATCAGTTCAATGTTACTACAAAGCGCTATACTCCTACCGAAATGGAGGAGGTATATAACAGCAGCGAGTATATCAGACTTTACGGAAAGCTTGTTGATAAATTCGGTGACAACGGTGTTGTTTCTGTGGTTATAGGAAAGAAAGACGGCGATGTTCTGAATATGGAGCTTTGGCTTATGAGCTGCCGTGTACTCAAGAGAGATATGGAGCTTGCAATGCTTGACAGGCTTATCGAGCGCTGCAGAGAACAGGGAATAAAAACCGTAAGGGGATATTATTATCCGACAGCTAAAAATAATATGGTTCGTGAGCTTTACGGCTTCTTCGGTTTTGAAAAGATAAACGAAGATGAAAGCGGCAATACTGTATGGGAGCTTGATGTTGACTCTTATCAGAACAGAAACCATGTTATCAGGGTGGAGGATAATTCAGCTTTAAAATAAAATATAATATTTCCTTGAAAGAAAAATAAATTATATACAATTATGTAGAATAGTAGTAAATAAGGAAAGGAGAAAATACTATGGATACAAAGGTTATTTATGCAAGACTCAATGAGGTGTTCAGAGATGTTTTCGATGATGATTCGATCACTGTAGGCCCCAAGACCACAGCAGATGATATTGACGATTGGGACAGCCTTGAGCATATCACGCTCGTAAACGCTGTAGAGCGTGAATTCAAGATGAAATTCAAAATGGGTGAGATCTCCTCAATGAAGAATGTCGGCGAAATGGTATCTATAATTGCTGCAAGAGCAAAAGGCTGATAAACGCTGAAAAAAGCTCCTCCGATGAATGTCGGGGGAGCTGATTTTTTCTGTTATTTATTGTTGTGAAGGTTCATAATTATAGGAAGAATATTTTTCGGCGTGTCTGCACAGAGCGTCGAAGGTTTCCTGACTGAGGTCATGTTCAACTCTGCAGGCGTCCTCCTTTGCAGTTTCTTCGCTGACGCCAAGATTGATAAAAAACTGTGTCAGCATGACGTGTCGGCGGTATATTCTTTTTGCTATGTCCATACCGCTGTCGGTAAGCTTTATAAGGCTGTCCTCATTCATAGTGATGAGCCCACGCTCTTTAAGACGCTTTGTTGTGTATGTAACGCTGGGTTTGGTAACGCCGAGTTGTGCAGCAACATCAATTGAACGGATATATCCGTTCTTTTCCTTTAATATCAGCATTGCCTCGAGGTAATCCTCGGTGGTTTTGTCGGTACTTCTGTCGTTTTTCATATATTTGTTCCTCCGTTAAGGTATTGTAGTAATTATACCAAAATTTCTGATGTTCAGTCAATAGTTTTTATAAATATATTATCATTCAATCATCAGGACCGATAAGAACAAAGCCGTTTATCAGATCTCTCACTGCCTCATCGGCATCTTCATAAAAACCGCTGTAATACAGAATGCCCTCATCATTCAGAAGCTCCATGGTGCTTTTTTCAAGGTCGCCGCACAGTACACCGTCAGCATCGAGCATTGTAATAACTCCGATAATATCCTCAACAGTTTTTGCCATGGTGCCGACAAGCTCCGAATTTATTATTTCTCCGTCCCCGACCTCATAGATTTTAATGACTCTCGTTTTTTCAAATACCCTAAATACCTGACCGTTTGTATTGTCATATGTTACGGCAAGCTTCATAATTATAAACCGCCTTTCTGCGAAAGGCACCAATGGGGTTATGAAAAAGATGCCTTCGCCAAATATATTTGCTATAACAAGC
>CACXGH010000023.1 GCA_902767175.1 uncultured Ruminococcus sp. | reverse complement strand
TATGCGGGGTTGCCGCTATACAGCCCCACCACTCACCTCCACGGTTTCTGTAGTTGACCGTATTTTCCTCAACTACATTATAGCAAATATATTTGGCGAAGGCATCTTTTTCATAACCCCATTGGTGCCTTTCGCAGAAAGGCGGTTTATAATTATGAAACATCTTTTAAAAATGCTTGACCTGACAAGTGAAGAGGTAGTTGATATACTCAACCTCGCAGATCAGCTCAAGTATGAGCAGAAGCATGGTATCCCTCATAAGCTCCTTGAGGGAAAGTCACTCGGCCTTATTTTTGAGAAGGCATCTACCCGTACAAGAGTATCCTTTGAGGTAGGTATGTATCAGCTTGGCGGACAGCCTATCTTCCTTTCATCAAAGGATATGCAGATAGGCAGAGGTGAGCCTGTACAGGATACTGCAAGGGTGCTTTCACGCTATCTTGACGGTATTATGATCCGTACTTTTGAGCAGGCTGAGGTAGAGGCGCTTGCAGAGTACGGAAGCATTCCTATCATTAACGGTCTTACGGATTTTTGTCACCCCTGTCAGATACTTGCAGACCTTATGACTATCCGTGAGTATAAGGGCAAGCTTGACGGTCTTAAAATGTGCTTTATCGGTGACGGAAACAATATGATGAACTCGCTTATCGTTGGTGCGCTCAAGACAGGTATGTCTATTTCGGTTGCCTGCCCTGAGGGATATGAGCCGCATAAGGATGTTCTTGATTTTGCAAAGGAATACGGCGAAAAATTCTCTATGTTCCGCACACCCCAAGAGGCTGTTGTCGATGCAGATGTCGTTATCACCGACGTATGGGCTTCAATGGGACAGGAAGGCGAAGCAGAGAAGAGAAAGAAGGCTTTTGCCGGCTATCAGGTAAATGCAGAGCTTATGGCGCTTGCAAAGCCCGATGCAATGGTACAGCACTGTCTGCCTGCCCACAGGGGAGAGGAGATCACTGAGGACGTATTCGAGGCTCATGCTGATGAGATATTCGAGGAAGCCGAGAACAGACTCCATGCTCAGAAGGCTGTCATGGTAAGGTGCCTGTCAGACAAGTAATTATCAGGTCGTGCCGACACTAAGACTTACGCACATCTTTTAGGCTGTTTTTTCTGCTTGATGCATTAAATGCAGATTATTTAGCGTCAACATTCCCTTAACAGAATGAATTTATTTTTCGGAACGGCGGCAAATTACTGTGCCGTTCCGTTTTGTTCTTTGCTAAGGAATCGCTGAATAAATCGCGCCTTACGGCTCAGCACCTGTCTTGCTTGCCCTTTTCCGCCATCTTGTACAATAATCCCTTGACAACCTGACAAAAAAACGCTGACGCAATACAGGCACTGTATTTAATCAGCGCTTCCTTAATAAAACCATGTTATATTAAATATTATAGTGTTTTGTTGTAAAATCATTTTTGTTTAAATTTCGTCTTGAAAAATATTCCTGTTCATTGTAATATGTAAGAGTATCAAAAGATTATTCTGATACGTCTGATTTTTGCTTATTGGAATAATATTGAAATAAAAGGAAACGGAGAGATGTATATGGATACATCAGTATTTGAAAGCTATGAATCCGAAGTAAGGTCTTATTGCCGTCATTTCCCGACGGTATTTACAAAGGCTAAGTGCGCAAACTTCTTTGATGAGGACGGAAGAAAGTATATCGACTTTTTCTGCGGCGCAGGTGCTGTAAACTACGGTCATAATAATCCCGAAATAAAGCAGAAGCTTATAGAATATCTTGAGTCGGACGGTCTTATGCACGCTCTTGATATGTACACTGTACCTAAGAGAGAGTTTATCGAGACTTTCGAGGAAAAGGTACTCAAGCCCAGAGGACTGAATTATAAAATACAGTTCCCGGGTCCTACAGGTACAAACGCAAACGAGGCAGCCCTCAAGCTTGCAAGAAAAGTTACGGGCAGAAAAAACGTTTTTGCATTTATGGGTGCCTTTCACGGCATGACTCTCGGCAGTCTTTCTCTTACAACAGATAAGTCATCACGCAAGGGTGCAGGTGTTCCTCTTGACTATGTTACATTTATTCCTGCTCCTTATATGTTCCCTGAGCTTGATACTATCGCTTATATGCAGAGACTTCTTGATGATGACCACAGCGGTGTTGAGAAGCCGGCAGCGGTATTTGTTGAGACAATTCAGGCAGAGGGCGGAATCAGAGTATTTGATGTCGAGTGGCTCAAGGCATTAAGAGAGTTCTGCACAAAGAACGATATCCTTCTTGTAACTGACGAAGTACAGGTAGGCTGCTGCAGAAGCGGTACATTCTTCTCATTTGAGCGTGCAGGCATTGCTCCCGATATCGTTACAATGTCAAAGTCTATCGGCGGCTATGGACTTCCATTTGCGATCACACTTATCAGACCTGACATTGATGTCTGGAAGCCCGGTGAGCATAACGGTACATTCAGAGGAAACCAGCTCGCTTTTGTTGCTGCAAAGGCAGGAATTGAATATATGCTTGAGCATAAGGTAGAGCAGCAGGTTGCAGAGAAGGGTGCTGTTATCAAGGAATTCATCGAGAAGGAGATACTTCCTCTTGATTCAAGACTTGAACTGAGAGGCATCGGCATGATCTGGGGTATCGAATTTGAAAATATTCCCGTTGAAGGCTTTGCGGACAGAGTTATAGAGAAATGCTTTGATTACGGCCTTATAATTGAGGGCGCAGGCAGAAAGAACTCTGTAGTAAAGCTAATGCCGCCGCTTGTTATCAGTGAAGAAGAGCTTGTCGAAGGCATGAAGATAATCAAGAAGTCGGTTGAAGAAAATCTTGCCGCATTATAATATGGATCGGGGTATAATAGATGAAGTTCAAATATCTGATGAGAGTTCTTGACGGCGCAAGCTTCAGGAAAATGGGCAAGGCTATTGATGTTGTCCATGAAAAATCAGGCAAAAGCAAGTTTACAACATTCTTTGATATGCTCGGCTGTTCTATTAAATACGGAGCAGGCTATAATGATTATATTATTTTTGAATTCTATAAGATGAAAGCAAAGCAGAGAAAAACATATCTTACAAGAATGAAGAACAAGCGTCTTGTTGATACTCTGAATGATGACAGTTTATCCGATTATTTTGATGTAAAAAATATGTTTGATAAGAAATTCGCAGACTTTCTCGGCAGAGAGGTACTTGACCTTGCCGAGATAGGATATCCCGAATTTGAAAAATTTGTACAGGGCAAGGAATACTTTTTCGCAAAGCCCAATATAGGTGAGAGCGGAAAAGGTATAGAGAAGATAAAGGTGGCTGATTTTGGCTCAGCAGAGGAACTGTATAAATACATTACTCAGCCCGAAAAGAATTTCGGTGTTATTGAGGAGGTAATAATACAGCATCCTGATGCGGCGAGAATATATCCCGATTCTCTGAACTGTCTTAGGGTTGTTACGCTTGTCAATAACGGAGAAGCACATATTCTTTATGCCGTATTCAAAATGGGCAACAACGGTCATTTTGTAGACAATCTTGAAAACGGGGGACTTGCGTGTCATTTTGACCTTGACAAGGGTGAAATAATCGGCAAGGGACACACCTCGGCTCTTATCAACTATGATGAACACCCTGCAACGGGAATAAAGCTTGTAGGCTACAAGCTGCCATTCATGGACGAAGTCAAAGAAATGGTGAAGAAAGCAGCTTTGGTACTTCCCGGTTTCAGATATGTAGGCTGGGACGTATGCTTAACACCTGATGGACCTGCAATAGTTGAAGGAAATAACTATCCTGCATATGATTTTCCGCAGCTCCCGGATGAGGATAAGCCGAGGATCGGACTTATACCTAAAATCGAGAGCTTTGGAATAAAGGTAAGAAAGTAACTGAGTAAAAACACGATAGCTCTGCCGTCCTTTGCAGAGGCTGCTTGATTTCATTTTTGCTTCATAACGAGAGTTGATATTAGTATAAGGCACAGTATTCTCTTTTGAGTATGCTGTGCCTTTATTGCGTTTAAAAACTTGTTCTCTTACCCATTCACCAAATGAACAAGGTGCGCTATAGAAGGAATACTTTCGCCCTGCTGTGAAGAAGTCGGAGACATCAGTGCACCTGTGGCAATAAAAAGAATATTGTTAAGCTCATGCTTGCTGAGCTTCTGCATAATATACGAACAAAATACAGAGCCGCAGCAGCCGCAGCCTGAGCCGCCTGCATGAACGTCCTGTACTGATGGGTCAAATATCATACAGCCGCAGTCATTATGCTGTCCTGAAATATCACAGCCTTCGCCTTCCATCAGCTCTTTGAGCAGCTTCGACCCTACCTTGCCGAGGTCGCCCGTCAGAATAAGGTCGTAATCCGAGGGTCTGGTATTTGTATCAGTAAAAAACCTCTTTATCGTATCTGCTGCGGCAGGAGCCATAGCCGCTCCCATATTGTTTGCGTCCTTTATATTGAGGTCGTTTATCCTGCCTGCTGTTATATGCTTTATTTTTGTTCCGCTGCAGCCCCTTGTAATAAGCGCTGCACCTGAGCCTGTCACTGTTCGCTGAGATGTAGGAGTTTTCTGTCCGCCGTATTCAATAGGAAGCCGGAATTGTCTTTCCGCCGAACAGAAATGCGATGAAGTAACAGCTATCGCACGGTCTGCTGCTCCCGAAGCAATAAATACAGAAGCAACGGATATTGTCTGAGCCATTGTTGAACAGGCACCGTACTGACCGTACATCGGTATTTTCAGATCTCTCAGACCGAAGGTAGATGATATACACTGATTTAACAGATCTCCTGCAAAGATGATATCTATATTCTTGGCAGAAATACCTGTTTTCTTCAATAATGCCTGAACTGCAGTCGTCTGAAGTGCGCTTTCTGATTTTTCCCATGTTTCCTGACCTAAACGGTCATCATCAAATGTTATATCGAAATATTCACCCAAAGGACCTTGCTTTTCGTCCTTTCCTGCAACACCGACAGATGATTCGATAATGACATCTTCATCAAATTCTATAGTACCTTCACCAATTCTTTTTATCATAGCTTGCCCCTCATTTTTCATTTTGTTCTTAGTATTGCCACAAAACATACGGCTATTCATACTGCTTTCTGATTAAAAGCAGTCACTTTTAATAGGGGGCTGGTATCAGAACGAAAAGTGTTATCACTGAATGATAAACATATTTCACATTAAAGAATAAAAGGCATGGTAAACTCATAAGAGAATACCGTGCCTTATACTAATATCAATATGAGATTGTGCTGCACAAAAGCAGAGATTTCAGGTTGAGGGGCAGTGTAAAATAGTAAGCAAGCCGGATATCAGGCTAGTAAATGCTCGCTTGTTACTGACGAACATCGGAATCGGGAGCGCCGGCTTTGCGCCAGCGGCGGCTTCTCCAGCGCATTATCATCAGCAGACCTCTGAAGCATTCATCAGCCGCAAGCGCTATCCATAAACCGTAAATGCCCATTCCGCACACTACCGCTAACAGATAGGAACCGCCGACACTCAGCAGCCAATTTGAAAAAACAGCGCATATTGTCGGATATATTACATCTCCAGTGCCTCTGAGACTTGCTATAAGCACAAGATTTGTCGTTCTGCCAAGCTCAAGAAAGATATTCAGAATAAGTATGTAAGACGCAATTAGTGTTACCGTGCTGTCTGTTGTAAATATTGATATAAGCTGTACCCTGAATAGTATTCCCACAGCAGATGCAGCTGCGGCAATGCACAGCGCTATACGGTAAGACTTCAGTCCCTGTTTATATGCTTCGTCAAATTTTCCTGCGCCCGTAAGATGTCCTATAAGTATCTGTGCTGCCTGTCCGATAGATACGGAAAAAATGTAAAAGAATACCGTTATCATCTGTATGTATGTCTTGGCAACCAGCTCCTGCTCCGTCATACAGTTCAGAACTATCGAGGTGATAACGAGCTGTGACAGGTTATATAGGAACGTCTCCAAGGCTGAGGGGACACCGAACTTTATAAAAAGAATAATATCCTTTGACGGAAACGGTCTGAGCAGACGAAAGGCAGACGGCTTCTCTATTGTTCTGAATAATACTATCGCTAAAACAACAGTACCGGCAGCTCTGCTGAATACCGTAGCTATAGCTACACCGTATATTCCGAGCTTTGGTATGCTGAAAAGTCCCAAAACAAAAATAATATCAAGCAGTGTATTTATCAGGTTCATTCCGACAGTTATAAGCATGGGGATCTTAGTCTGTCCATGACTGCGGATTATTACCGACATAGAGCTTAATACAGCCTGAAAGAAGATAAAACCTCCGACAACCGAAAGATACTGCCCCGCATACTCGAGAACGTTTCCCTTGGCACCGATAAATCTCAGTATTGGTGCGCTGAATATCAGCAAAACTATGCTGATGATCATTCCCGTCACAAGCTGCAGAACTATAGAAAGAGCTGCAATGCGAGAGGCGTCCTGTCTTTTGCCTGCTCCTAAATATTGAGTTATAAGAATGCCGCCCGCACCGGAAATGACTGTAAAAACTATCGTGACAACAGATACAGCCTGATTTGCGGTATTTACGCTTGAAGCGGCAAGGTCGTCAAAACGGCTGAGGACAAGCACGTCGACCATTCCCAGCATCATGAAAAGCACTGTTTCAATTATCATAGGCCATGCAAGGCTGAAAAGCGTCATATTCTTTTCCTGTTCGGATTTTTTAAGTCTTTTTTCGTCAGATCTCATAAATAACAGTACCGTTTATGTCAAGGGTGTCACCGCTGAACAGGTTTGAGAAAATAACTCTGCCTTCCTTCGGAACTGCAAATGGTTTGCTTCCTGCATTGATGTAAACACCCAGCCTTTTATCCGTTCGTGTATCAGTTCTTATATAATGCAATAGTCTCGGCTCGTCATGGTGAATGAACTCGACACCGATATCCGAGAGCTGAGGATTATTATTTCTTACGGCGATCAGCTCTTTTATTTTATTTAATACCTCGTCATACTCTCCTTTTTCTATGCTGCTCCATGGCATACAGCTTCTGTTATCCTTTGGATTTTTGCCTCTCAGCGCTATTTCTGTTCCATAATAAATACACGGCGTACCGGAAAGTGTCATCAGCATTGCAAGCCTTTGAATAAGAAGGTCTGTATTGCCTTGACATTCTTCCGTAACACGCATAGTATCGTGTGTGTCAAGAAAGTTGAAAAGCACCTGAGAAACCTGTTCGGGATACATCAGCAGGCATTTGTTAAGTGCATACATAAAATCCCGTCCGCTCAGGGAACTGTTTCCTGCAAAATCATTTATACAGCTGCTAAGGGGATAGTTCATTACAGAGTCATATTCCGTTCCTGTCAGCCAATTGATTGAATCAAACCATATCTCGCCCAGCAGGAAAAGATCGGGCTTTATGGGCTTTAATGAGCGTCTCAGCTCACGCAGGAATGTATGAGATATTTCATCTCCGACATCAAATCGTATTCCGTCAATATCCCATTCACGCACCCAATAGGAACATATTCCGGTAAAATACTCAATAACCTCAGGATTGTTTGTGTTGAGCTTAGGCATTCCCGACCAGAAGGAGAATGTATAGAATCTTCCGTCAGCAGTGTCAAAGCGGGGCTTGATAAAGTTATCGTCATTTATAAAGAACCAATCGTAATAGGGGGAGCTTCTGCCGTTTTTGCATACGTCCTGCCACGGCATGAATTCCGTTCCGCAATGGTTGAAAACACCGTCAAGCATTATCCTTATTCCAAGACTATGAGCTGTTTTGACAAGCTTTCGCATATCGTCCTCCGTGCCGAGCATGGGGTCGATGAGCTTGTAATCAAAGGTGTTGTAACGATGATAGGAATTAGATGAAAATATCGGTGTAAGATAGATCCCGCCGATGCCCAGATCTCTGAGGTAGGGCAGTCTTTCAGTTATTCCTTTCAGGTTACCGCCAAAGAAATTATTGAAAGGCAGCAATGAACCTTTCCCCCAGGCACGGATCTGCGGCAGAGTTTCGCTCTCTGCAGATCGGCAGAATCTATCCGGCATAATCTGATACCATACGGTTTCCCTTACCCATTGTGGGGGTGAGATGACATCAGAGGGATTGAGCCATGGATATTTATAATACTGCCTTGAGCGGTTTTCAGCTTCATCAACAGGACATAGCTTGTTATCAAAGAGATAGTATTCCTTATTCTCACTGACGACCTTAAAATAATACTGCAGCCTTTTGAATTTGGGAGATGTACGGAAAGTCCACACAAATCGCTCCTCCAGCTCCATTTGCAGCGTCATGGGAAAGGGTTTTCCGTACCAGCTTTTTTTTCTCGTAAGCTCGTTCAGAAACGGATCAGCGCAGATTATAAAAGCTTTATCAATATCCTTGCCTGTTAATAATCTTATTACTACAGTATCATTATCGGCAGCATAGCACATATCACAGGTGCTTCTGTGAAAAACGGCATTTCTATTCATTTATAATACCTCCGGATCTATAATCAGCTAATTATATTATAGCTTTATACGAACTAAAAGTCAAAATAATATTAAATTTCCAACAGAGAATTATATTCCCGAAAGGAATGAATATAATATATAATCGTGATAATATAATTAATGATGGAGTGATATAACTTGAATCCGTGGTTGTTATCGGCAATAATAGTTTTATTGGTAATGCTTTCGGCATTCTTTTCCTCAACTGAAACAGCATATTCATCAGTCAGCCAGATACGCCTTAAAAGCTATGCGGATGCAGGAAATAAAAAGGCTAAAAAGGCATATAAAATTTCCGAGAGCTATGACAAGGCACTGTCAACCATACTTGTAGGAAATAATATAGTAAACATTGCTGCCTCATCACTTGCCACCCTGCTGTTTGTCGGCTTTTTCGGTGAAGCTAACGGAACTATCCTCAGCACTGTTGTTCTTACGGTAATTATACTTATTTTCGGTGAGGTAATGCCAAAGAATATCGCCAAAGAAAACAGCGAAAAAATGGCAATGGGGTCGTCTGCACCGCTGTATTTTCTTATGGTTATTTTTACCCCTGTAACGTTTCTTCTGCTCAAGCTCAGTAATTTTGCAAAAAAACTTGCTGTAAAGGGAGAAACGAAAAAATCGCCTACCGTGACGGAGGACGAGCTTAAATACATAGTGGAAAGCATTGAGGACGAAGGGGTTCTTGAGGAGCAGGAAAGTGAGCTTGTGCAGTCGGCGCTTGAGTTTGACGAAAAGACCGCCTACGATATACTCACTCCCCGTGTAGACCTTATTGCAGTTGATATAAACGAGAAAAATGATAAAATCAAAGAAATAATCATAACCGAGAGATATTCAAGAATACCTGTCTACAGCGGAAGTATCGACAATATTGTCGGCATACTTCATACAAGGGATTATCTTGAAGCTCTGCTCAAAACAGACAAACCGTCATTGAGTGAGCTGATTCAGCCTGCATATTTCATCTACCGCTCAAAAAAGCTTTCATCAATACTTGCTGATTTCAAGTATAAGCGGCTTCATATTGCTGTTGTAACGGACGATTACGGCGGTACACTCGGAATCGTAACAATGGAGGATCTTCTTGAACAGCTTGTCGGTGATATATGGGACGAAGACGAGGAAATAGAAAATAAGCATAAGAAACTTTCCGAAAACAAATACGAAATAAGCGGAGACCTGCATATAAATGATATGCTTGAGCTTATTGGCAAAGACGCAAAATACATAGAAACAGAGAGTAAATCCGTAGGCGGCTGGGTAATAGAGCAGCTTGGCTGTATCCCCGAAAACGGTGCTCATTTTGTGTATAATGAGCTTTCCATTACCGTGAACAGCGTTGAGGACAACAGAATAAACAGTGTTATCCTTGTTTATGAGCCAAAGCCTGAAGAGGACGAATAAAAACAATCAGAAATAGTGATATGTAATAAAAATATAGATGCTATCTGGAAAAATCAATAGACAGCAGAAATTATGTTTTCTTGATAATGGGGTATCCTGTGGACACCTCTGCCGAAGTCATAAACACCGACCGAGCCGAGAGGCGGGAAGGGGGATAACCCTTTGTTCCTGCAAAGCGTTCCCAGGTTTGATTGACCGGCTATAACAAGCGTCGATGTCCCCCGCCTCTAAAGGCGGCGGGCGCCATACGTCCGTCGGTGGCGGGTTAAAATCCCCCACCGACGCCCGCAGGAGCTAAAGCTCCCCGACGTCTGTTGACGGCGTCGCTC
>CACXGH010000022.1 GCA_902767175.1 uncultured Ruminococcus sp. | reverse complement strand
TATAACAAGCGTCGATGTCCCCCGCCTTTAGAGGGTGCGGGTGTCCGGTGGACACCTCTGCCGAAGGCAGAAGCACCGACCGAGCCGGCAGGAGAGACTCGGGGGACATCGACGCTTGTTATAACCTTAAGAGATAAGCCGTTTATACTAATATCAGATAGAAGGGGCGCCAAAGCTTGTCGTAAGGTCTATTTGATATTGGTATTAATTATTACCACCATGACATTATCCAGCGATAAAGATCCTCATAGCGATGAGCTGAGTTGCGCCATGAGAAATCCTGCTCCATGCCGCGAACAGCGATCTCGTTCCAACGGTCTTTCTGTGTGAAGTAAACCGTCTTTGCATAGTTGATAACATTGAGCATATCATCAGCATTATAGTTTGTGAAGGAGAAGCCTGTACCGCTGTTCTCGTACCAATTGTAAGGCTGTACGGTATCCTTGAGTCCTCCTGTTTCACGGACGATCGGAACAGTGCCGTAGCGCAGAGCTATGAGCTGAGTAAGACCGCACGGCTCAAAGCGTGAAGGCATAAGCATTGCATCTGCAGCAGCATAGAGCTTATGTGCTCTGTTATCAGAATAATAAATATTAGCAGATACTCTCTCAGGATATTTCCACTGATAATGTCTGAAGAGGTTTTCATACTTTGGATCACCTGTACCGAGAACAACAAACTGTGTATGCTCATCTGTGATCTGCTCGATAACATGATTGACAAGGTCAAGACCCTTCTGGTCGGTAAGACGTGAAATAATGCCTATCATGAACTTATTGTCATCAACAGGCAGACCAAGCTCCTCCTGCAGACCTCTCTTATTCTTTACCTTATCCTCGAATGTCTTTGCCGTATAATGCTCATAGATCTGTATATCATGCTCAGGATCATAGACATTATAGTCTATGCCGTTTACTATACCGCAGAGATTCGGGTTTTTATGGCGCATAAGACCGTCAAGACCCTCACCGTAATAAGGCATCTGTATTTCCTGAGCGTATGTATCACTTACCGTTGTAACATAGTCACAGAATACGATACCGCCCTTGAGCATATTAGCGTCCTTCTTATACTCAAGATTCTCTGTAGAGAAAACATACTCGGGGAATGCCGTGAACTGTCTGAATGTCTGAATATCCCAGATACCCTGGAATTTAAGGTTATGAATAGTCATCATCGACTTAATGCCCCAATAGAAGCTGTTATCCCTGAAAATAGTTCTGAGGAACACAGGAACAAGAGCGGCCTGCCAGTCATGGCAGTGAATAAGGTCGGGACGGAAGCCTATGGTGGGAAGGATAGACAGTGCAGCCTTACAGAAATAAGTAAAGCGTTCTATATCCCATTTAAGGTTATTGGTATAGGGAGTATCTCCGCCAAAGTAACCCTCATTGTCGATGAAGTAATAATGTATACCCTCATGCATATACTCCATGATGCCTACATACTTATGATCCGGCAAATGTCCGAGCGGCATATAGAAGCTCGAAACATAGTTGAAATGCTGACGGTATTCCCACGGTATACACATATACTTAGGAATAATAACACGGACATCGAATTCGTCCTTGTTCAGCATTTTAGGGAGTGCGCCGACAACGTCAGCCAAACCGCCTGTTTTGATAAACGGATAGCATTCCGAAGCCACAAACAAAATGTTTCTCATAGTTATTTCTCCGTTCTTCATAATATAGTGCGCAGCAAGCACATAAAAATATCTAACCGATTTTATTATATAAAAATTCTTCCAAATATTCAATACATATTTTTAATTTTAATAGACTTTTTTGTATATTAATCCGTTAAAATATGTTGATACATAAATACAGCAAATATACATCACCCCTGCAGTGTTTGAACAGGGGTGATATGTTTTCTTAAAAATTATGCAGATGCCTTTGACTCCGCTTTGCTGCTTTTTGAAGAAACTTTCGACTCTGTTTTGCCGCTCTCCTGTGAGGAGGTTTCCGGTTTTGCTTTGCTGCTCTCCTGTGAGGAGGCTTCCGGTTTTGCTTTGCCGCTCTCCTGTGAGGAGGCTTCCGGCTTTGCTTTGCTGCTCTCCTGTGAGGAGGCTTCCGGCTTTGCTTTGCCGCTCTCCTGTGCAGAAGATTCAGAATTTTCTTTCTCAAGATGGTCATTATCAAAGATTTTTTCATAGAGGAGATTTCCGTCGGGATCGAGATATCTTACAGCGACAGTAATATTCTTACGGTTAATGCATGATTCAAGACTATCAACAAGAGCTGAAAATGTATTACTCTTAGAGCCTACACTTTCTGTGATATTCTTTACGAAATCCTCCGTGAGCCACATATTGAAGTCCTCGCTTATCTTTCTTTCAAATACAAGACAGGTAGCTCTCTCCGCATAGATTCTCGTTATGATTACTCCCTGTTCATCGGGGCCTGAAAGCTGTTCTATCATTTTCTTCGCAGTATCTGTCGCAAGATATTCCTCAATTGTATCAAACGGCTTTCTGTTATCAAGAGAGAATTCAAGCCTGCTGTGGTCCTGTGCGTTGGATTCGAGTATCAACGGCTCCGAACCGGTTTCTTCCTCACTCTGAACAGATGTTTCATCATTTTGTACGCTGCTCAAAGATGAAGCAGTGCTTTCAGGCCTTGATGAGTCTTTGTTTTCGCTGCTTCCTGCACAGCCGAATGACGACATCAGCATTACAGCGCTGATCATCAATACGAAACTTTTCCCTTTCATAATTATTCCTCCGTTTTTGTTTTCCTGTACAATAAACATCTTTAAGATATATCTGTGAAACTGAAGCTTTCAACATCAAACAAACCGCAGTCAGTTATTCTGAGCTTAGGTATTACGGGCAGTGCCATAAACGACAATGTTATAAACGGATCTATTTCAGGCTCTACACCTGCCTTATGCGCCTTATCTATAACATCGTCAAGCATAGGTATAAACTCATCGGCAGACTTCATGCTCATCAGACCGCCTATTTCAAGCGGCAAAGCACCTGTTACCCTTCCGTCAGCAACAATAATATAGCCGCCCTTTATATTTTTAAGTTCTTCGGCAGCCTTATGCATATCGCTGTCATTGTCTCCTATGACAATTATATTATGAGAGTCATGAGCAACCGTTGTTCCGACTGCCCCGTGAGTAAGACCGTAGCCCTTTATATAGGCGCAGGCAAAATTACCCGTTGCATGATGTCTTTCAATAACGGCTATCTTTCTTATGCTGCCGTCCTTCATGCCGTTCATCACTTCATCATGAGATAATCTGAGATGCTCAGTAATTATCTGGTTTTTTATTATGCCTATAACATCGTATGTATCTTTAACAGGTATTTCAAATGCGTTTTCCGGCAAAGGAGCATAATTCACCGAGAACAGCGGATGCAAAGCCGAGCGTGCCGCAGCAGGATATTTTTTTACAGCAGGCGGAACGATCTCACCGACAGGCTTTCCGCTCTTATATACATTGCTGATACTTACGCTTTCAAGGTCATCAAGAACAACAAGATCAGCCTTATATCCGCAGGCTATCGCACCTGTTTTTCTGAGTCTGTATATTCTTGCGGCATTTATTGTAGCCATCTGAAAAGCCTTTACAGGAGAAAGACCGAGTGCAATGGCTTTTTGGATATTATGCCTTATCGTTCCTTCTTTTTTTATATCCGCAAGGTGTTTATCATCGGTGCAGAACGCAAGCATTGAGGTATCCGTATTATTTTTTACAACACCCGATATTATAGCCTCAAGGTTTTTTGAAGCGGAGCCTTCTCTTACAAGTACTGCAAGTCCGCAGCGCAGCTTTTCCAGTGCTTCTTCATAGGTGGTGCTTTCGTGGTCTGTATCTATTCCTGCACATATATAGGCGTTGAGTTGTTTCCCGGTCACAGCAGGCGCATGACCGTCAATTATCATATCTGAAAAGGCTCTGAGCTTATCATCGACCATACTGTCATTACCAAGAACGCCAACGGTATTCATCATCTCCCCAAGACCAAGCACATTAGAATCGCCCTTAAAGGTTATAAGATCCTCGGCATCAAGCTCAGCACCTGCGTGTTCAAACGGTGTTGACGGAACACATGACGGCAGCATAACATAATAGTTTATCGGACTTTTCCTTGCTGATGAAAGAATATCCGCAAGAGCACCTGTACCGCCCACATTAGCTATCTCATGAGGATCGGTAATCACCGTTGTAGTACCATGCCGGAGTTCCTCCATAGAATATTCAGCAGGTGTCACCATTGACGACTCAACATGAAGATGTGCATTTATAAAGCCGGGCACGATATACTTTCCCGAAACATCGGTTTCTGTCCTGCCGTTATAGCTGCCTGTTCCGACAATATATCCGTCGCAGACAGCAATATCCTGTTTGAGTATTTCTCCTGTAAAGACATTGAGGACATTTCCGTTCTTTAAAACAAGGTCAGGCAATATTTTTTCCTGAGCAGCATCCACAAGCTTTTCAATATTCATTTGTAACCCCTCCCATTTTTTCGCTTTTATTAGTTTACCTTATTATACACTCAATTCCCCCGAAGCGCAACCCGTACACACCGCCGCATATTTCCGTTGTATCACTCACGTCAATCTAAATCTGCAATAAATCTGTAACCGAAATTACAGCAATAAAATTGCGAATGAAGTTCGCAAGGTTATTGAGATCGT
>CACXGH010000021.1 GCA_902767175.1 uncultured Ruminococcus sp. | reverse complement strand
CTATAGAGGGTGCGGGTGTCCGGCGGACACCTCTGCCGAAGGCAGAAGCACCGACCGAGCCGGCAGGCGAGACTCGGGGGACATCGACGCTTGTTATACAACAAAAACCGCCCATAAGCGTACCGTGAGGGGCGTGTTGGGCGGATAACCGCGGACAAAGAACGTTTGGTCTGAAAGTCAGAGCGAGCTTAGCGAGCGCCGCCGCGAATCGACAGCGGAGGCACTCCGCCGCACTTGAAAATGGAGTGAGGATATGGTATGATAGAAAAAGATGAGAGGAAGTCCGGAGGGCTGTCTTGAATCACCATAATTGCAGAGGATGTGTTTAACTTGGCTGCTGTAAAAAGAATATTTGTAGAGAAAAGAGAAGGCTTTGATGTAGAAGCCTCGAATCTTATGGCTGACCTGAGAAATAATCTCGGACTTACCGCCATTGAAAATGTAAGAATAATTAACCGCTACGACATAAGCGGACTTGAGGGAGAAAGCTTTGAGAAAGCTAAGAATACGATACTCAGCGAAACAAACGCAGATATCGTTTATGAGGAAACTCTTCCGCAGTCCCCGAACCACCGTATCTTCGCTATGGAATACCTGCCCGGTCAGTATGACCAGAGAGCAGACTCCGCAGCTCAGTGTGTGCAGCTTCTCACTCAGGGTGAAAGACCTGAGGTAGTTTCTGCCAAGCTTATCGGTATAAAGGGAAATATCACCGATGAGGATTTTCTGAAGATCCAGCATTACCTTATCAACCCCGTTGAAGCAAGACTTGCTTCTCTTGATAAGCCTGAGTCACTCAATATGAAGGCTGATATCCCTGCTGATGTTGCAGTTGTAGAGGGCTTTACAGTATGGACAGACGAGGAAATGAAGAATTACTTCGACTCAATGGGCTTTGCAATGACACTCTCAGACCTCAAATTCTGCCGTGACTATTTCCGTGATGATGAGCACAGAGATCCTACCGTTACAGAGCTTCGTGTAATTGATACATATTGGTCCGACCACTGCCGCCATACAACCTTCCTTACAAGACTTGATAAGGTTGAAATAGAAAAGGGCGAGCTTACAAAGACCATAGAGGACGCTCTTGCTATGTACTACGACAGCAGAAAAGAGCTTTACGGAGAAAATACCGACCGTGATGTATCTCTTATGGATATGGCTCTTACGGGAATGAAGCTCCTTCGCAAAAGAGGACTTATCCCCGACCTCGACCAGAGCGATGAGATAAATGCCTGCTCTATAGAGGTACCCGTTACAATAGACGGCAAAACAGAACAGTGGCTCGTACAGTTCAAGAACGAAACACATAACCACCCCACGGAAATAGAGCCTTTCGGCGGTGCCGCTACCTGTCTCGGAGGCGCAATAAGAGATCCGCTGTCAGGCAGAGCTTATGTTTATCAGGCAATGCGTGTAACAGGCTCGGGAGATCCGACAGTTCCGTTTGAAAAAACCATGGAGGGCAAGCTCCCCTCAAGAAAAATAACAACAGGTGCTGCCGCAGGCTACAGCTCCTACGGAAACCAGATAGGACTTGCAACAGGTCAGGTCACAGAGCTTTATGATAAGGGATACGTTGCAAAAAGGCTTGAGATAGGCGCTGTTATAGGCGCTTCGCCCAAGGCAAATGTTATCCGTGAGGTTCCCGCTCCCGATGATATTATAGTTCTCCTCGGCGGAAGAACAGGCCGTGACGGATGCGGCGGTGCTACAGGCTCATCTAAGGCGCACACAATGGAGTCTATCGAGACCTGCGGTGCAGAGGTACAGAAGGGTAATCCCCCCACAGAAAGAAAGATCCAGAGACTTTTCAGAAACAGTAAAGTTTCCACAATGATAAAGCGCTGCAACGACTTCGGCGCAGGCGGTGTATGCGTTGCCATCGGTGAGCTTGCAGACGGTCTTACGGTGGATCTCGACAAAGTAACAAAAAAATATGACGGTCTTGACGGCACTGAGCTTGCAATTTCAGAGTCACAGGAAAGAATGGCTGTTGTGCTTTCACCGTCTGATGTTGACCGATTTATCAGCGAAGCAGGCAAGGAAAACCTTGAGGCTACCGCTGTTGCTGTAGTAACCGAAACACCCCGTCTCACAATGAAATGGAGAGGCAAGACCATAGTTGACCTTAGCAGAAAGTTCCTTAATACGAACGGTGTAACTCAGGTCGCTCAGGCATATATTACAGCTCCTGAAAAGGATAAGTGCTACCGCAGTGCAGCTCCCGATGAGCTTAAGGACATGAGCGCAGGAGATGCCTTCAAGGCTAATCTGTCAAGACTCGAGGTATGCTCACAGAAGGGACTTTGCGAACGCTTCGACTCAAGTATCGGAGCGGCTACGGTTATTATGCCGTTCGGCGGTGTAACTCAGCTCACACCTCAGGACGCCATGGCAGCAAAGATTCCGCTGCTCCACGGTGAAACAGATGATGCTACAGCTATGGCATACGGATATATCCCCGGAATATCACGCTGGAGTCCGTTCCACGGTGCCGCATACGCAGTTGTAGAGTCGCTTTCAAAGCTGCTTGCAATAGGTGCGGATCCGATGACTGCAAGACTGACATTCCAGGAGTACTTTGAGCGTCTGCACGATGTTCCGTCACGCTGGGGCAAACCCGCAGCAGCACTTCTCGGTGCATTGACAGCTCAGATAAAATTGGGACTTCCCTCGATCGGCGGCAAGGACAGTATGTCCGGATCGTTTGAGGATCTTGATGTTCCGCCTACCCTTGTAAGCTTTGCAGTAGCTATGACAAAAGCGTCAAAGACCGTTTCTGCCGAGTTCAAGAAGGCAGGCTCAAGAGTAATTTACATTCCCGTTCCCGAGGATAAAGACTCTATGATGCCCGATTGGGACAAGCTCAAAGCAATGTACAATGCCGTATACAAGCTCATGTCTGAGGGCAAGGTGCTGTCGGCAAGCACCGTAAGAGAGGGCGGCGCTGCCGCTGCCGTTGCAAGAATGAGCTTCGGCAATAAGACAGGCTTCACATTCGCAAACCGGCTCACAAACGACGAACTGTTTGCTCCGCTCAGCGGCTCACTTGTTGTAGAGCTTGCAGAGGGTGCAGAGCCTGATGACGGTATTCTGTTCTATGAGCTTGGTACAACAACAGACAACGCAGAGATAAAGGTAAACGGAGCATCTCTGCCGATAGATGAGCTTATTGAAGCATGGACAGGAAAGCTTGAGAGTGTATTCCCTGTTAAGGCTGCCTGCCCCGAAAACAGATACGATATTCCGCTTTATACGGAAAGAAACACAGGCTCACCTGCTATAAAGACAGCAAAGCCGAAGGTATTCATTCCCGTATTCCCCGGAACAAACTGCGAGGTAGACACAGCAAGAGCCTTTGAAAAAGCAGGAGCCGAGCCGGAGCTGCTTATTGTAAGAAACCTTACACCCTCTGACATTGAGGAAACCATTGATGAAATGGTAAGGATAATCAGACAGTCGCAGATGATAATGCTGCCCGGCGGATTCTCAGGCGGTGATGAGCCTGACGGTTCAGGAAAGTTCATCGCAACCACATTCCGCAACCCGAGAGTTTCCGAGGCAGTAAATGAGCTTCTGAAAAACCGTGACGGACTCATGCTCGGTATCTGCAACGGCTTCCAGGCACTCATCAAGTTAGGACTTGTTCCCTACGGTGAGATAACCGAACTTAAGGCAGACGATCCGACACTTACCTTCAACACGGTAGGCAGACATATTTCAAGAATGGCATATACAAGAATAACCTCAGTCAAGTCACCGTGGTTCTCACTTGTAAATGCAGGAGACATACACGCAGTACCGATATCACACGGTGAAGGAAGATTTGTCGCAGCCGACTCTGTTCTTGAAAAGCTCATTGCAAACGGACAGGTCGCTACACAGTATGTAAGTCCTGACGGTAAGCCCGCAAACGACATTGAATACAATCCCAACGGCTCTGTTTGTGCGATCGAAGGTATTACAAGTCCGGACGGAAGGGTTCTCGGCAAAATGGGACACTCAGAGCGCAAGGGCGACAATCTGTACTTCAATGTTCCTTTTGAGAAGGATCAGAAGATATTTGAAAGCGGTGTAGCATACTTCAGGTAATAACGCAGGGTGATTGTAAAATGACGGGTATATTTTATTTTTCATCAACAGGAAACAGTCTGTATATTGCACAGTACATCAGGAACAAGATCGGCGGAGATATCCGATATATCCCCAATGCAAAAGACAAGATATCTTTTTATGACAAGGTCATAATTGTTTCACCCATATATTCATTCGGTCTCCCTGTTCATACTTACGATTTTCTGACAAGTCTGCCGTCAGATATCAAAGTATATCTGATTCTCAACTACGGCGGTATGACAGGAGGAGCCGACCGTTTTGCCTATGAGCTGGCAATGGAGCATGGTGTCGGACTTCATGCAGTGTTCACACTCAAAATGCCGGAAAACTTTACACTCACATTTACCCCACCCAGGTTCTATTCAAATATATCAATAAAAACTGCGCCGAAAAAGCTTGAACGGATAATTGAAGCCATAAATCAGGACAAACCGGCAATTCCAAAACCTAAAAAGATGAAAAAAGAAACATACTTCAAAAACCGTAATAATTGGCATCTGATAGCAGCAGATTTCAGTGTCAGTGACAAATGTGTTTCCTGTGCCAAATGTGTCAGTCTGTGTCCTGCCGGCAATATTGAGCTTGACGGCGGAATACACTTTAAAGATAAATGTATTGCCTGTCTCGGGTGCTATCATCGCTGTCCTCAAAAAGCTATTGTATACAAGAAAAGAAAAAACAAATACCGTTATGTCAATCCCATGATAAGTGAATACGATATCGGTGAGGATATGTAATATCTGAACGGCTGCCGCAAAAACTGTAACCTGCGGCAGCCGTTCGTCATTCAAAGTTATCGGATACTATACTGTAGATCACATAGTCTGACCCGAGTATTTCATCTTGACAGACTGCATTTTCTGCTGCTCTGCTGCTTCGGGCTTATACCAGCCTCTGCGCTCCATTTCATCATATATTCTCGACTGCATACAAAGTGATGAACTCAGTGAATTTGAGAATATTCCTCTTACATTATCGTCTGATGACTCAATTGCTCCGTGCATATAAAGATCGCATACTCCCTTTTCAAGCAGAAGCATATTTTCCATAAGGTCTCTGTCCTGCATATCTCCGCCTCCTTTTAAAGCAAACCGTAAAAGCTCTGGAATATCGTGCTGTGATTCTGTGAAAGCTCCTGAACAAGACTTTTCAGCTCATTATCCTGAAGTCTGTTCATTGTCTCACTGCACTGTGTCTGAAAATATTTCTCGTGACCGAGTGCGTCCTCTACATACAAAAGCTCTTTACTTGTCATTTTGTTACCTCCTTGTTTATCAGTGTATTTATAGTATGTCCTGTTTTGTAAAAAATAATTCAAAAAAGCACTGCATACAAAAAAATTATTATATCTTTTGTGAAATTGTTAATTGACAAAACAATCCAAATGAAATATGATCTTTATGTATAGTTTAATCGGAGGGCAGCACTATGAACACAGACCTCATTTATGAATACTATGGCAGACAGAAGAACGACATGGAAGCTTCTGTCGTACCTTTTACTATATTTCAGAGAATAGACAACGAAACGCATATTATCCTCATCTCAGACGGTATGTGTAAGCTTTTCGGCGCAAATCGCGGTGAGATAACATATATACTTGAAAACAATATATACAATACCGTTTATCCGGAAGATGTTGAAAAGGTATCAGCCGCCTGGACTAAATTACTTTCCGCCAAGGGCATTTTTAATATTGTATTCAGAAAGCTCGTGAATAATCGATTTCTTTCGATAATGGCAAAGGGCGAAACCTTTATGACGGATACAGGCGAAAAGCTTTATATCCTTTGGTGCGGTGATGTCACAGATATCGTCAATGCTGAAAAAATGAATACTTATTATGACAAGCTTACAAATCTGCCGAATATGTCCGCTTTCGGTGTGCTTGCCGAACATGAGCGCAAAAGAATGCACAGCAAGGGAATAACACCTGCCTTTGTATATTTTGATATAAGAGACATGAAGGCCATAAACGAAAAGTACGGATTTTCAAGGGGCAACGGAATTTTATCGGGAACTGCTTCTGTGCTTAAGGACGTTTTTGAAAAGGACGCTGTAGCACGTTTTTCCGACGACCATTTTGTCGTTATGACAGGAAGGAAACACCTTGAGCAGAAGATCGAACAGGTAAACGATCAGGTACGGAGAAATCCTATGGGAATCCCCGTACAGCTTTGTGCCGGAATATTCATTGATGATAAAATGGGACTTGACGTATATGCGTCTATTGACAGGGCAAGAATAGCCTGTAAGTCGATAAAGGGCGATTATACAAGAAAATATCATGTTTTTGACAGAGATATGTTCACCGAATACAGACAGCGCCGTCATGTGCTTAATCATTTTGATGAAGCTATCGAAAACGGATACATCCAGCTTTATTATATGCCGATAGTCCGCACCGTAACAGGCAAGGTATGCGATATGGAGGCACTTGCACGGTGGATAGATCCCGAAAAGGGTATGCTTTCGCCTTCGCAGTTCATTCCCGTTCTTGAAGATAACCGTCTTATAAACAAGCTTGACTTCTATATGCTCCGCAAGATATGCGAAAGTCTTGCCAAGCAGAAAAGCCTTGATATGCCGCTTGTTCCCGTATCGGTAAATCTCTCGAGAACAAATTTCGAGGTATGCGATGTATTTGATGAGGTACTCTCTATCGTCAACGAATACAACATTGCTCATCACCTGCTTACTGTTGAAATTACAGAAAGCGCATTTATCAAAAACCAGCAGTTCCTTGCAAATCAGATAGAGCGTTTCCGTGAGGCCGGCTTCAATGTCTGGATGGACGATTTCGGCAGCGAGTATTCTTCGCTTAACACACTGCAGGAATATTCATTCGACCTGATAAAGCTTGATATGCGTTTCATGAAGAATTTCAGTCTGACGGGAAAGAATCATCTTATCCTCTCAGACGTAATAAGCATGATATCCAAGCTTGGTGTAAACACTCTTGCAGAGGGTGTACAGACTAAGGAACAGCTCCGTTTCCTGCGAGATGCCGGCTGTGATAAGGTACAGGGATTTCTTTTCGGCAAGCCAATGCCGTGTGAATATTTTTATGAAAAGAGAACGTTCAACGGTCTTGAATACGAAGATATCACAAAGACGCCTTATTATGACAAGATCAGCACTGCAAGTCTTGAACTTGATGCAATACCGCTTGACCTTGGGAAGTATTTCGGTGACAGCACCGTAACTCCCGTTGCGCTGCTGGAATTCCATGGAAATGACCGTTTCCGCATACTCAAGTCCAACAATGCATACAAGGCATTTCTTGAGATGATAGGACAGGATAAGGAAAACATATACAACGACTATTATAATTGGTACAGACAGCCGTCTCAGCTCTTTGTGTCTGCCGTCAAAAAATGTCTTTCCTCCCGAAAAAACGAATCCCTCTACAGTGTAATGGAGAACGATATCAGAGTTTCGGCTAATCTTCATTTTATCGCATACGATACCAAAACGGAAACAGGCGCAATTCTCATAATCGTTACACGAGTTGACAACACACCTCCGCTTCTTCCGGATTATAAGGAATAATACCAGACTCCCATTAAAAGCAGTATAAGTATTTGTATTTCCCGTCCCTGAGTTTTATACTGATATCAAATAATAAAGCACGGCAGACTGATTATAGTTTACCGTGCTTTTGTGTTTTATACTAATATCAGATAGAAGGGGCGACAAAGATTTGAGCGGAAAATTTCGCAGAACAAGGCGGCGGAGTGCCTCCGCTGTCGATT
>CACXGH010000020.1 GCA_902767175.1 uncultured Ruminococcus sp. | reverse complement strand
CCTTGATACCGCCGAGGAACTTCTCAAGCTTTTCGATCTCAAGGTTGAGCTTGATTACTTCCTTCTTAGGAAGAAGGTCAAATGTGCCGTCTGTCTCCATTGTACGGAGCTGTCTGAGTCTCTCGATTCTACGGCGTATAGTTGTGAAGTTTGTGAGCATACCGCCGAGCCATCTTGCATTAACATAGTAAGCGCCTGCACGGATAGCCTCTTCCTTAACGGAATCCTGAGCCTGCTTCTTTGTACCTACGAAAAGTACCGACTTACCCTCTGTTGAAAGCTCACGAACGAAGTTATAAGCCTCTTCGAGCTTCTTTACTGTCTTCTGAAGGTCGATGATGTAGATACCGTTTCTCTCTGTGAAGATGTAGGGAGCCATTTTAGGGTTCCATCTTCTTGTCTGATGTCCGAAGTGAACACCTGCTTCCAAAAGCTGTTTCATTGATACTACTGATGCCATTTTATTGTCCTCCTTAGGTTTTTCCTCCGCCGCCATTATACTGACAGGAGCTTTTCCTGCACCTAACGAATATGGCCGGCGTGCGATTTGCGTAAAAGATTATACCATACTGCATATTAAATTGCAAGTGTTTTTTGCAATTTTTTCTGTACACTGCTTAAGACACCGCTTAAGCTCTGCTTTCGGACTGCAGTGCATAAGCAAGATATAAAAAATTACTGAATTTAACACGCATTACGGCTCATTTAATGAAAAAACGGAAGCATAGGAAGTCTCTGTTTCTTTATTTTGTTTGACCTGACAGGACAGTGTGTGACTAAAATAGTATCCTCCCCTATCAGATTTATATTCTCCCAGCGTATGACTATATCGTCACTTCTGCCTAAAAAACCGAATAATCTCTGTCTGCCGTAAATAACCACCGAGACGACTCTTGCCGTTTCGGTATCTATCTCGATATCATCGGCAAAGCCGATACGACAGCCGTTTGTGCTGTTTATTACTTCCTTATGGCGAAGTTCCGCCAGACGGCAGCTATTCATAAAATATCCCCTCCGACAACATAATACTGCCGGAGAGGACAAATTATGACATATTTCATGTATTTTCAGGTCTGAATGTTCTGCCCTCAAATTTTTTGTTTATCCTTTCAAAGAGATTCTTCATGGGTATTGTCGTAACAATGAACAATCCGAGTGCTATAACAGTCATTACCGCAAGAATCAGAGTAAGCTGAGGTGTGAAGTACGCAAAATCAAACAGATTCCAATGCTTGCCGAAAAGGTTTATATCATTGCAGCAGGTAACACCTATTACCATGCCCGATACCATAAGCACAAACAGCATTGTTCTGACCGTATTGAACGGCAGTGAAACCTGAAACAGTATCATGAATGCCGTTATTGCTGTAAGACAAACTGCAAGTGTATAATATTCAGGCTCTGTAAGTCCGAACAAACTTCGTGCAAGTATACACAGCAGAACATTTATTACCGTTGTAATACCGGCAGGAATTGATTTTTCGAGGATATTCAGTATAAATATACCCTTTATTCTCTCCTTGTTAGGCTCAAGAGCAAGTATAAATGACGGAATACCTATGGTGCAGGCATTTACAAGTGTGAGCTGTATCGGCTGGAACGGGAACGGAGCTGTAAGGAACAGGAAGATAAACGCAAGTATAGTAGAAAAGATAGTCTTGACGATAAACAGCGTTGATGAGCGCTGAATGTTATTTATAGTTCTTCTTCCCTCTGCAACCACCTTCGGCATTGACGCAAAATTTGAGTCAAGAAGAACAAGCTGTGCAACGTTTCTTGCAGCGTCACTTCCGGCTGCCATTGCTATGCTGCAGTCAGCCTCTTTAAGCGCAAGAACATCGTTTACTCCGTCGCCTGTCATTGCAACGGTATGTCCCTGCTCCTTGAGGGCAACTACGAACTTTCTCTTCTGAGCAGGGGTCACTCTGCCGAATACCGTATATTTCTTCATTGCCTCACGGATATCGTCATCTGTCTGAAGCGTAGTAGCATCTACATACTTGTCATAGTTTCTTACCTCTGCACGCCTTGCAACATCGGATACCGTAATAGGATTATCACCCGAGATTATCTTTACCTCAACATTCTGGTCGGCGAAGTATCTTAATGTTTCAGGAGCCTCCGCCCTTATTTTATCATTAAGCAGGACAATACCTATTACCTCAATATCATCGGGCAGGTCTTTATCCTTGAAATCATTATCGGAATGAGCAATAACGATAGAACGGTAATTCTTTGCATATTCATCGAGCTGCTTTTTAAGCTCCTCGGGAACCTTTCCTGCCAGAATAAACTCTGCAGCGCCCATTATATAGGAGCCTTCTCCCTCAAAATGAGCACCCGACCATTTCTTTTCCGATGCAAAGGGTATGACCTTGTCAGCCTTCATTGCTGATTCTCCGCCGAATTTTTCCTTCATGGCAAGATATGTTGCATTGGTATCATCGAGTGCATCTACGAGACCGCACAATACAACAGCTAAATTATCCTTTTCAGTCTTGCCTGCAAAGGGTACATAATCAGCTACTTCCATGCAGCCTTCTGTAATAGTGCCTGTTTTATCAAGGCAGAGGACATCTACTCTTGCGAGTGTTTCTATGCAGTAAAGCTCCTGAACAAGCACTTTATGACGGGAAAGTCTTATTACGCTTACCGCAAGCACGGTACTTGTAAGCAGGATAAGACCCTCAGGTATCATACCCGTGACGGCAGCTACCGTATTAACGACTGCCTTCTGGAGATGAGCGTCAATTGCACCAAGAACAGATAAAGTCACCTTGCCGACAGTTTCACCGCCTAGCGAATATTGTCTGAGGAACATAAGTATAGCAAGCGGAAGAATTATAAAGGTCAAAACCTTTATAATTTTATTGAGGGTATATAGTATCTCTGAATTCACTTTCTTGATATACTTAGCCTGAGCTGATATTTTTGATGCATAGTTTTCGGCACCGACGTGTTCTGTTTTTGCGCAGCATCTGCCGCTGACGACAAAGCTGCCCGAATACATCATATCCCCTGTTTTCTTATGGATAGCATCTGATTCGCCTGTAAGGAGTGACTCATTCGCATCGCAGTTTCCCGATATCACCACGCAGTCAACGGGTATCTGATTACCCTGAGAGAATTCGATAATATCATCAAGGACTATCTCATCAATCCCGACACGCTTTTTCTCACCGTTTCGTATTACAGTGACCTTTGTAGCGGAAACGATAGAAAGCTTGTCAATAGTGCGCTTTGCTCTTATCTCCTGAAAGATACCGATAGAAGTATTGCAAAGCATTACACCGAGGAAAAGCATATTCTTATAAGAGCCTACAAGGAAAACAGCTATACCGAGAAGAAGGTTGAGCACATTGAACAGTGTGACGATATTGTCATAGAATATTCGTTTAATGCTTTTAGTCGGGAGAGGTCTGTCGTTATTAACAAGTCCCTCCGAAATTCTCTGAGCCACCTGTTCGTCTGTCAGTCCCATATCCTGAGAGACTTCAAAGCGTTCAGCATCTTCTGCTCTCAAAGCAGTTTTTTCTGTTTTTTTCATCAAAGGGCCTCCTTTTCTGAAGTCCCTACCATTATATAATTTTTACTTGAATATGTCAATAAACTGCCGTTATGCATTTCTGACACCCGAACTTTTGATATAGTATTATATTACAGTTCGCCGTGCCTGCTTTATTGAATTTATCTTCGACAGCGGAGGCACTCCGCCGCCCATAAGCGCACCGTAAGGGGGCGTGTTGGGCGGATAATCGCGGACATAGAATGTTCGGTCTGAAAATCAGAGCGAGTTTGACGAGCGCCGCCGCGAATCGTCGTGTGCGGTCACGCACCGCGAATCATCGTGTGCGGTCACGCACCGCGAATCATCGTGTGCGGTCACGCACCTTCTGTAAAGGTACTGCCTATAAATACTTATGCCCTGATACTTACTTTAGTTTAATTACACCAAGCGACTGTGGGAGCATTTTTAGTTCCTTGCACTCTGCACAGGCTTTTCCGATAGAAAATACGCATTCACCTTCAAAGTCAAACGGCGCTGTCTGCTCCTTTTCAGTGGGATTAACTGCAATAATGAAGCTTCCTCTCCTGAATATGAACGGATATGTATTCTTCTTCGCATATACTACCTCAAAATCACCGTCCGACTGCAGGTCTTTATTCTCATGGCGGAGAGCAATAACCTTTCTCAAGGTATTTAGTATAGATTCCGGATCTTTTTCGCATTTTTCAACAGTAACGGCATTTTCGGATGTATCAACGGGCAGATACAGCTTATCTGCATCTGCTGTCGAAAAACCGCAGTTTGCACTGCTGTCCCACTGCATAGGAGTTCTTGTGCCTGTTCTGCTGTAGCCGCCTTCCTTGCTGTTAAGTCCCTCCATATATGTCATGCCTATTTCATCACCGTAATACAGGAAGGGTACACCGGGCATAAGGAAGATAAATGTATAAGCAAGCCTGGCTTCAAGCGGTGAAAGCATTCTCGTCATACGGGGTGTATCATGGTTGCAGGTGATAAAGCTGATATAGCCCTTGCCTTTTGTGCCTTTCAGGTCGTCAAGATATTCCTTGAGAAATGCGGTTATATCACCCTTGCCGTTTTTGCCGAAAATAGCTTTGCATTCGCCTGTCTTTCTGTCCTTGTCACGGAAAAGCATTCTGTAGCCGTTTGTATCATGGTCAAGGTAAAAATCACTATGGAAGCCTGCACCTATGGATACCTTGGGATTGCACCATTCTGAAACGATAGCAGCATCGGGATATTCCTTATCAAGCATTTCACGGATATTTCTCCATATCCTGCAGGTTTCTGGCTTTTCGCCGTCCTCACCCTTGACAAGTGAATCAGCCATATCAACACGGAAACCGTCACAGCCCATATCAAGCCAGAAGCGCATTACGTCTTTTATAGCCTCACGGGTAGCAATACAATCGGGATCAGAAGGCTTTTTCTGCCATGCAGGGTGAGTTATATTATTAAAGCCGTAATTCAGCGCAGGCTGTGAGCTGAAATAATTGACCATATAATTACCGTCTCTCGGAGTTATTCCGCAGAGAAGTCTGTACTGCGGCGGTGCCTCCCATACGCAGTCAGTCCATATATATCTTCCGCTGTACTCATTCTTTTCTGCCTGCTTGCTTTTGAGAAACCACTCATTCTGGTCTGACGTATGACCGGGAACAAGGTCAAGGAGTATTTTTATACCCTTTTCATGTGCGGCATCAAACAGGTGTTTAAGGTCATCATTGGTACCGTAGCGCTCAGCGACCTTATAATAATCCCTTACATCGTAGCCAGCGTCCATAAATGGAGAGTCGTAGACAGGATTGAGCCATATTGCATTGCAGCCAAGGCTTTTTACATAATCAAGCTTAGATATAATACCGTTTATATCGCCTATTCCGTCACCGTTGCTGTCACAGAAGGTCTGAGGATATATCTCATAAAAAACAGCGTCATTTAACCATTTTGGCATAAATAAAACCTCCGATACATGATAAATTTTATATATTATACCATATATCGGAGGGGTATTCAAGAAAAAAATAATCAGTTTGCCGGTGTCTGTGCAGAAGCTTTCAAAGACATTGTTAAACGGTTTGCTTCTTCAACAAAACCGTCAGGATCATAGAACTTTTTGAAACGATAGTTTCCCATAGTTGTTTTGACAGTTATCATTCCGTAATGAAAAGCACCGCCAAACACCCCATGATTAACTTTAATTTCGGTTACATCAACAAGACGAATGGTTTTCAGATTTGACAGACCGTTTCTGCCTGCTATCTGTGTCGGAGTCAGCGTAAGACTTTTCATGGCTGTATTTATACAATCAATTATGCCGCTGATTACCAAAATGATGAAAAACACAAGAAAAATGGCAGCGCACGTTCTGTAACCGTTTATTTCATTAGTCACCTTGCCTGATGAATATTTTGCCAATTCGATCTCAAATGATGAATATTTACCCAATTTACTGTAAAAAATGATTGTCGGTATCAGGAAAACAACAGGCAGAATCCAAGTAGTGAAAAAGAACATGACATGCCCCTTAGAGCGTCTGACTATTGGTTCCGGAGCAGGATAATTAGCCTGATATTGATAGTTGTACATAAAAACCTCCTATTAAACAAGGAGCAAAGCTCCAACAAGCTCGCTTGATTGGAGCGAGCGACGCCGTCAACAGACGTCGGGGAGCTTTAGCTCCTG
>CACXGH010000019.1 GCA_902767175.1 uncultured Ruminococcus sp. | reverse complement strand
CCCAAATCAAAAACGAACCATTTCTACTCACGCACCTCATGCGAGGTGCGACCCGGAGGACAGGCGCATTATCATCAGACAAGAAATTTCTACTCACGCACCTCATGCGAGGTGCGACACCGACATTAAACAATGCCTGGGGGTTCGGATATTTCTACTCACGCACCTCATGCGAGGTGCGACTATTCTGTCCCGGATGGTATTCCGTCAGATGCAATTTCTACTCACGCACCTCATGCGAGGTGCGACCCTGTCCGTTTCCATAGATGGACAAACCGCCAAATTTCTACTCACGCACCTCATGCGAGGTGCGACCGCAAAATATTGTTGTTTTACGGCCGCTAACCACAAAATGAGGCGGACAATAAACAGTATTATTCCTGATTGGAACTATGCCGATTAAAAAACACGCTATTTTTATGCGAAACTTACGGGTTTATTTACATCACCTGACGTTCGCCGTTATAGGATTATTACTCCTTCTGGGTTGTATGTTTCTTTTGCACCAATATGCTCTACTCTTCGTTCCCAATTGTTGCCAAGATAATAAAACCTAAGACTATCCTTTTGCGGATCAATCAACTCAATTAATCGGCTCTTTAATTTTAAAAATGCAGAATAATCAAGGTCCGCCTCAAAGACGGAATTTTGTACCCTTTGCGAGTGATTCACACACTCCTTTGCAACCCTCCTAAGACGCTTTCTCCCGTCAGCATCTGCCGAAGAAACATCATAGCTGATTATCACCATCATAAGATCACCTACTTCAATAAAAAACAGGGGTATTCTTGTAAGTCTCCCCTCACATATTTGGCAAGCAAATTGCTTTGCACATAGGGTATCAGTCCGAATTGGATCTTCTGTTTCAGATACGGGTGCATATAATCCGTTCTTTTCTTCTCCTGCCATTTAGTAAGTACCTTTTTCCTGCCCTCATCATTTAACCATACAGCTCCGGATACCTGTTTATCAAAATCTGCCGCTGTTATGATGCGAAGATTCAGAAGCGTCAGTACAAACCTGTCTGCAAGACATCTCGCTTCCTCGACCAGATCACACGCAAGGGAGCTTCTGCCGCTCCTGAGCGCATGACAATATCCGATGTAACTGTCCAACCCGACTGTTTCAAGAGCTGCCGCAAACTCGTTTGTATATAATGTATATACAAATGACATCAGTGCATTTGCCTCATCAAGCGGCGGTCTTTTATTTCTGTATTCAAAATGTATATCAGACTTTTTATTGGTTATCAGTTTGTCGAATACGGAAAAATAACTATGTGCGCAGTTTCCTTCGATACCGATTATCTGATCTATCGTTCCTGCTTTCAATAAACTTCTTGTTCCGTCAGCGAGTGTTTCCATTGTGTTGATTATATCAGGATCTTCTTTTAACGATGCCGTATCATGAAGCGTACGGCGGATAGTCTGAACCGAATTACAAAACTTGGCTGCCATAGTATTGCGGGCAAGTTCTATACCTTTTTCACGGAATTTATCTATCTGTGCCACCCTGAGAAAAACATTGCCCTTTGTTTCGGAACAAACCTTAGCAAGGAATTTCCCCTGAGGTGAAATAAAGCTTATCGGAATACATTTTTCAACGCATTTACCCATGAGAGCCGGAGAACAACCGAGATAGCTGAAACATACTATACTTTCTATGTTGTCGAACGGTATTCTTAACTTATTTTCATTGTCTGTTCTGCAAACCAGGTTTTCTCCGTCCAGCATCAGATATGCATTCTCATTCGTAATGTATATTGTATTAAGCAGCTTTCTCATAGTTGTTCCTCCAATATATCTCCGATCAATTCGTGCAGTCCCTTCTGACGTTTACTGTTTGGCATACATATATCCTTCATAGAACACCCGGAACACTTTTGTCCCTTTTTTACAGGCGGAATGATTCCTCTTGCCCTTCGGTCTCTTATGTCCGACAGAATAGACAGCAGTTCGGTGTTATATTGCTCAAAGTTTTCTTTTAATGGCAGAACTATTCTTTTTTTGACATTACCATAATACAGACAGCCTTCACAGTCACCGCCGAATACATAATCAACGCATAGCTTCTGTGCGAAAACCTGCATCAGATCATCATGATTATATTCAGCCGTCTCAGGCTTTGTGGGTTTATATTCTATTATGGTACAGCCGTCTTTGTTAAACTCAATACAATCCGTAATGCCATAAATTCCGTACTGCGGCAGATCATTATATACCGTTACCGACGTATAGGATTTTTTACCCCTGGAAGTATACATTCCGGTCTCATGTACTCTTTTATGCAGAATATTTGCCTTGGTAACAAAATAATTCTCTGCCCATGCGCAGTCTATCTCTAATAGTCCCCAACGGTGAGGACAGTAAAGATAGTGCTGTATCGAACGTATAGAAATATCACTGCCGGTCATATCTTCTCTATTATTTCTACACCCTCGGGCATATCTCTGTCTATCACGATACTGTAATCTTCTATACTTCTCGGCACAGATCTTTTTTCTTCGATCTTTATCTTATCAAAGAGAATATGTGACGGGTGAGAACCCAATACATTATCATGTTTGAAGACAATGAGCTTTCTCATGCACATTTTGCCCCTTGCAGCACTGTGATCTTCCTCAAACATATTGATTACGGCAGTCCAGAGCAATTCAAGGTCTTCCTCTGTAATATCCGTCACCTTGTTGGCAAGGGCTGCGGAAACATAACCCTCGGCACGATACAGCGCATAGGGAATAATGCTCTTCTTACCCATTTCAGTTGAACCTGTCTCCATTCTGTCCTCGGTTGTACGGGCCTGCCTTGTGATCGTTATATCCTGAATATTGACAGGAGAGATACTTCTTGCAAAGTTTATCTGTACAGGCCCCCTTACAATACCGCAGGGATTGTCACCCGTTGACATTACAGCGCCGAACATACGCACGTCGTAATAATTCCTGCACATATATTCACGGGCTTTTTTTACATCATCAGCGTTCTTGCCCTTTTCACCCTTTTTAAGATTTTCAGCATCATAAGCCTCTGCAAATTTAGAGTTGAGAGATCTGTCGGCTTTTACAAGAATGTTATATCCGGGTTCTCCTTCTTTGACAAGCTCGACATAATTTCTGATTTTTCTTTTCAGGCATACATCAGTAATAAAACCGAAGCCGCTTTCGGCATCTATTCTCGGAGCGTTTCCTGCATCGGGGTCACCGTTGGGATTGCCGTTCTCCACGTCAAAGAGCATTACGAAATCATATCTGTTATTGATAGCCATAATTATTTTTCCTCCTTGTATTCATCTGTATTTTTATGATAAAGATCCTGATCCTGCTGGTAATATCCTATCATGAATCTACCCTGTTCTGACAGCATCAGTGTTTCGGGGAATTCCCCCTCAAGTTTGCCGATTATCTCCTCTGCGAGCTTGTTGAAGAATACTGCATTGCCTTCGCTCAGCTTTTTCATGTGGTTCTGTGAAAGCGTGAGCAGCTTCGGGAATACCAGCGCAGGCTTTGATGCCGCCGATGCGAAATAGGTATCCTTTATTGTCCTGTTCAGCTTTGCCGGAGATGCGGCTTTTTGTATCCTCTCAAGTACCGCAAACAGCCTTCCGCAAAGGTATGCCTGATTTGTGTTGTTTTTGTCAAGTGCCAATTTCAATTCCTCCTCTTGTTTTAATGATCTTGATTTTCTGTTTATGCAGGCTCTGACTGCACCTGCACGCACAGAATTAATTGCCTTGTCAGTCTTTATCCTCATTAAGAGTAAAGAAAGCAGATAATCAGGATAGGGTGAGCCATAGATTATCGACTTGAATATCTCTGAAAGAAGTGATGCATCAATTTTGTCATTTGTGCTCTTAGGAGATCTCAGTTCGTTTTTTATTTGCCATAAAGCCACAGCTTTTACCCTGTCACCGATCTGCATATCCTTCTGATGCTGTGCAATACTTGAAAGTATCTGCCCGAATTTTCTGCGGTATAAGAATTTAAGAGAAAGACGTGACGCATTCGGCTTGAAACCTGCAATATAAAAATCAACATTATCGTCAACATTTCCTGCTGAAGCGAGCTTATCTGCCGTGACCTTTCCTTCTCCTGCATTCCTGAAGAGGCTTTCAAGCATCCGGTCAGTCTCTTCCTCGTTCATTTTTTCACTGTTCCCGAACAGGAAGCAGTTCAGCAGGTCAGAACAGTCATCATTCTTTTCTCCTCCGCCTGCCCAGAACACGACCGTAATGTCATCAATGATATTTCTGTGTCTCTTATCGGATAACAGATAATTCAGAGCATAGGTATATTTATTCATAGCAGTTTCGGAAATATTGCTGTTATATGACTGTTCGTTTCCGTATGAACAGCCGGCAGTGTTTTTATATCCGACAAGAACTGTTCCTGACGGCTGACCGTCCTTTATACCCTTTATCTTATTATGTATTCTCGCTATCGGCATCTGTCTGCCCGTTACGGCACATTGAGAAACCACGGCGTCCCGAGGAACGTTTTCCGAAAGTCTTTCTTCCCATTTTTGTTTTATGAGCTTATCTTCATGAAGCAGGATATCCGGCCTGCCGCTCAGACAGAACGCAAAGTATGCGCTCTTATATGCCTTGCCCATGGCTGTAAGGCACGGATTGTCAGTCTCATTTTCAGGTATCCATGTCATAAGAAAATTCCTGTAGGCATTTATTACAGGCGAATCAAGACCTTCTATAAATTCCAGATTAGCTTCCTTGAATGCCTCGTTTGATTTTTTTGCCTTGCGGGTCTTGTCCTCGGCAGTAAACCTGTCCTTTTCGTAATTCAAACCGAAAATATAAAGCGGTCTGTGCTCAATGATATTAGATTCGATCCCCGGTTTTTCTGTCCTTTGCGGAAAAGTCATTTCTTTGGGTACAAATTCCGTCCTTACCTTGCCGTTTTTCATCGTGACCGTGTTTTCAAGCCTGCAATCACTGAGAGACTCTATGCTGCCGTCAGGATTCAGACATATAAGATAATGAACTCCCTGCACGGAATAACCTGCCTGATTGACCTTTCCGGCTCTTTCAAGTTCGTCATAGTAATCATTAAGTGCATGGATCAGCATTTTATCACCGCCCTGTATTTCTGTACATCAATAATACCGCCGATCATATGAGGACGATAATATTCGGTAACCGCCTTATCCGAAAATTCATGAGCGCTCCAATCACCGTTTTTCGGAATACCCTTATCTTCAAAGTTTACCCTATAGCTCATAAACCCGAGATCATAATCACCCATTGCAAGTATTTCACTGCTGATCCGACTAAGATCAAACTCATCGACAAGCGTTAAGCTTTTTACGGGAAATTCCGAACACCCTAAGCACGGACTCCTGAAAAACTGCCCCTTTTCAAGCCGCCGCTTTATTATATTATAATGTTTCTTTTCGTCCTCGTCGTCCTTATTGCTTCTGATGCCTGTCATTTCAAAATGGAACTCTATACCGTATTCTACATTTTTCAAAAGCAAGGCGGCTCTCTGCGTTCTTTCTTCCGATGTGTATATACAAGGGTCTGCACCCTTGCCGTTCATCTGACTCCTGATATCCGAAAACGACACCTTGTCCTTGACCTCATTCCGTCTGATATTCACAAAATCTATCGGATTGAAAACAACTATCTTATCAATCACATAACGGACAGCCGGCTTCCAATAAACACTTTTCAGCATTCCTTCCAGCGCACCGGGCGGCGGCACGTCATAACTCACCCTCTCAAGCTTCATTTCAGGTCTCGTAAACAGTGCGTATTCTCCCTTTGCTATTATTTTAAATCCTCTGCTCATTTTATCCTCCTCCTTAGATAATATAGTCATTTGCCTCAAATCGGACGCCTTTTTCTCTGCTGTAATAATCCGGATTGGTAAGACACCATATTCCGCCGTATTCTGCAGCAGCTCCCTGCTTTATCAGATTCTGCAGTTCATAATCATACACCGTAAATGTATATTTCTGCAGCCTTCTGTGATCGGTATGCCCCGTGATTCTGAGCCTTTTGATAAGTCCGGCGCTTTCATCATCACACTCAACCGCAACCGCTGCCGTATTGCTTTCTATCATATTGAATTTCTGCGCATACGACGCAAACGCAATACTATAGACTCCCGTACAGCCGTACGCAATCGTGTTCTTTTTGATGCTTTCGTCATTGAAATCATACAGTCTGCCGTAATATTCCTTTATACATTCCTGCGAAGAAATATCATCGTATTTCTCTATCAGTCCCTGTGTAATATTGACCCTGATCTCCCCGGGTTTTGTCAGACTGAATATATGTATTTGCGCATTATGCCGCTTACCCTCTCTATTGCATCTTCCGCCTGCCTGAAGGATACTGTCAAGTCCCGTCAGTTCTCTGTAAACGGTATAGAAATCAAGGTCAACTCCCGCTTCTATCAGTGAAGTAGATATAACAATTATCTTCCTGTCCTCCGGAACATCTGAAAGATCGGGATAATCTCTATAGAGTCTGTCAAGCTCCGATTTGATTTTGTCAATCGTGCGTTTTCTGTCATAGGCTGACATATATGTTGAAAGATGATATTTATTGCCCTGTGCCATGTCGTAAAGCTCCGATGCCGCAGCTCTTTTATTTACGACGATCAGTGCAGACGGTGCGGCACCTGCCGACTGCAGGAGCGTTTCTTTACTGATCTCTCCCAGACTGACAAATTCCCCTTTTCTGAATTTGTCAAAAGAGCTTTTATCCGTAATAAGCTGCACAGTGTCTACGCCCGGAAATGAATATTTCTTAATAAGCGTTTCAAAATCCGGCATTGTTGCCGTCAGGAACACCGCTTCACTGCCGAGGAGCTTTGTAATAAACGAAACCGCCCTCAGACATGGCTGCAGATATTCTGCAGGCATCATATGTGCTTCATCAAAAATGATAATGCTGTCAGCCATATTATGCATTTTTCT
>CACXGH010000018.1 GCA_902767175.1 uncultured Ruminococcus sp. | reverse complement strand
CGTTTCCGCAAATGAGGACTGCTGCTCCGTTTGGCTCGTCTGTCCGTGGGTTGACGTTTCCGCAAATGAGGACTGCTGCTCCGTTTGACTTGGCTGTCCGGGATCTGACGGAACGATACTTTGTAAAATTTCTTCATCACTGAGAGAAGCCTTGCTCTCTGTACTGCTTTGTGCAGAAGGGGCAAGGCTCTCTTTTTTATCAGGTGATGAATTACTGCTGTTTTTCGGGCTTTCGGCAAAGAAGAATGCCGCTGTCAGAACTGTCAATACGGCAATTGCTGCTATAACCGTTCTGACGTGCCTTTTGAAGAAAGCCTTCATCGTTTTCACCTGTCCTTAGTGGTTTCCTTCAGGAAGTATTGACACTGAATTGTACTTTTTTTATGACGATTTTTCAGTTATAGGAAAAACCGGAGCTTTGCTGACGCAGGGAAAGGATATAAGTATCAGCGCATGAAGCGGAATAATCAGGCGGAAAGCTGTGCGTCAGGCTTAGTGTCAACACGACATATTTCATCTGTCTTTTCTGCGTCTTAATGACGGTACAGCCGCCAATGAAATAAGTGCAAGCACCGCAAAGACTGCCGCAGGCGCACTGCTGTCGCCTGTCCTGATGTTGTCGCTGGTATCGGGTACCGGCTTGCTGTCGGGTGTGTTTTCGTCTGATGTTTCAGGCTTGCTGTCGGGAGCTGTCTCGTTCTTTACGGGCTTTATCTTTGTATCTGTCATATCGAAGAATGTATTCATATTGCTGTCGTGCCTGTAAAGTGCGATAACGGCTGTATAGCCCTGAGTTGTTGAAAGGGCGTTTGACTCACCGTCTGTGAGGTGTGAGAACTTATTATCATTCTCATTCAGGAAATACAGAAGTGCCGTAAACGGATCTCTTTCATTTTTAATGAACATATCATTTTCATAGACATTCATATCAAGAGCGCAGAGAGCCGTAAGTACCTGAGCACAGCTTTCGCAGTCGGGACTGCCGTATGATACGAACATTCCGTTTTTATCCTGATTCTCCGAAAGGAATGCAAGAGCCTTATCTATAGCTGTCTTTACGCTGTCGCTGCTGTTATAATACGGTGCAAGAGCCTGCAGAGCCATAGCTGTCATATCAGCGTCAGAGCCGTCCTTGCCCGACCATGTATCAATTGTCCAGCCGCCGTCATTCTCCTGCTCATCAAGAATAGCCTTTATAAGAGCGTCCCTTGTTGTCTGTACTGTGCCGACAGTATTTTCGGGAATGTCGTAGTTATGTGTATCAAGTGCTGTCAGCGCATATATCGGGCCGTTTACTCCCTGCTGTTTTATGTATTCAAGATCCGAAAGAGGTGTCAGCAGATCATAGCCGTAGAAATCCCTCGGGTCTGCGCCTATTGCCGTGAGAGCCGTTATAACGCCCGAATTCACGGTTGAGCGTGTCTTGCTGAGCATGGGATCTTTTGTCTCGTCAAGTGCTGCCTTTACGGACTCAATATAGCCCTTCTTCATATCATCATCTGCAAGACCGGCTCTTGCACTGTTTATTATATCCCACTCATTTCCGTAAACGGGAGCTTTATTATAAATAAGCTTATAAAGTGAGACTGCCTGACCGGCATTATATTCCTTTATCGGCATAAGCTCGTTTTCAGCCTGTGCGATAGCGTACTCCGCACTGACAAGCTTGTCGTAATTGGTTACGGCTGTCTTTTCTTCGTCTGTCAGTGAGTTATACTTTGCTCTTGCCTGCTCTGCGGCTGCCTTATTTGAGAGGACATCTTCGCCTATGCTGTCAATGAGCGCTATAGTTTCGGCAACGGCTGTACTGTCGTTTTTCTTTTCGTTTATCGTAAAGGAATAAACAGTCTGTTCGGCATTGTTGTAGTTATAGGTCATCCAGCCTGCATAGCCGATCATTATATAAATTGTGTCGCCGTCCTTTATTTCAATTGCCTGTGAAGGCTTATAGTCTGTTCCGTTTTCTGAGGGTGTGAGGGTATTCTTATATACCTTTGCCCTGTATGCTTTGTTTTCTGCCTCGTACTTTACGGTTATCTCGTTTGTATCGGCAGGAAGATACACTTCATAGTCAAGCTTATCGGCTGTGAAAGGCTCTGCAAGCTCACCTGCCGAAAACTCAACGCTTTTAAGCGCCGTTGAGCTGCCGCTCCATGAATAGCCAAGGTCGGCACCGTAATTTACACTGAAAGAAAGCTTTATTTCATCGCCGTTTTCAAGCTTTCCCGATTCTACGGTATAGGCAGATACGCCCTCATCTGTAAACCAATCGTCAATGCTTATCATATAGCCGCCCATAGCACCGCCGTCTGAAGCTGAAAGTCCGTTTATCTCGGTGATATAGTCATTTTCTGCTCCCGTCTGTGTGTAGCCGTGATTTTCAAGTACCTGCAGAAGCACGCCCTTAGCCGTGGAGCTGCTGTCTATCTCGACCCACTCATCAACAAGCGTGCCTGTCCATGCTGCGCCGTTTTCCTCTGTTAGAGTGTTGTTCTCGATAGTCACTCTGACTCTCTGTGTCCGTTCAGCACTTGCTGTCAGTGTGCCTGCTGCTGAGGCTGCGGCTACCGAAAGCGCAAGAGCTGCTGAAATTAACTTTCTTTTCATTGTGTATTCTCCTTTATTTTATTGGATTACGGGAAAGCTGCCGGCAAACGCTGACACCTTTCCCGTCCCTTTTATAACAAAACGTCGATGTCCCCCGAGTCTCGCCTGCCGGCTCGGTCGGTGCTTCTGCCTTCGGCAGAGGTGTCCACCGGACACCAGCACCCTCTATAGGCGGCGGGGGGACATATGTACGTCGGTGGTGGGTTAAAATCCCCCACCGACGCCTGCAGGAGCTAAAGCTCCACGACGTTTGTTGACGTCGTCGCTCGCTCCAATCAAGCGAGCTTGTTGGAGCTTAGTTTCTTGTTTAAGGCTGTTATTATGGAACCGCTGAATAAATCACGTCTTATGGCTCAGCGTTTCCTTATTTGCTGCTGTACTACAGAAATGTCTGCAGAAGCAGCATTGATGTAACACCGGGCAGTCCCAGAAAGCCCGACACGGCAAGAGACAGTCGGCTTATAGGAATAAATATGCCCGTAAGTCCCGACGCAAGCTCCACAGCGCACAGTGCTGCAAGACCTGATAGCATATTCAGCACGGCGGTTCTCACAGTATGCTTGCTGCCCGAAATTTTAACAAGTATCAGCATTACGGCTGCTGAAGAACATAGAACTATAGTAAAGGTACTGTCTGTCAAGCTCATTCCTCCTCGTGAAACTCTTCTCGGGGGAAACACTCCTCGGGGGAAATCCTTTGTTTAAAGCAAAGGTCTGCCCCCTTCCCGTCTGTCGGCTCTGTCGGTGCTTCTGCCTGCGGCAGAGGTATCGGCAGGACACCCGCACCTCTTCCTGAAAAACAGACTCGAATGAAACGCAGAATACACTGAAGCTTCGCCGGCATCTGGCGGAGAGAATTCAGGTACAAAAGCTTCCCCTCTTATTATACATAACGAAACTGTATGCTTCCGGACAGAAGGTGCAGAAATACTCCGTTTCCTTTGTCTATCATTATGCTAAAAAGGGTGAGCTTATTACAGAATACCAATACACATTGTGAATTATGAATTGATTGCTTTATTCTCTGTCATTTTGTAGCAGAGTATCATAAGACTGTCGTTTAAGTGGACATTCTCGACTATAATATCCTTGTATTTTACAGACGGGTCAAAATGGCTGAAATTCCAGAAGCTGCGAATGCCGATAGAATATAGTCTGTCGGCTATTTCCGGAGCTGCGTATTTCGGTATGCACAGTATTGCCGCCTGTATATTGTTTTCGGTGCAGAACTGCTCAAGCTCTGAGGTGTTCTTTACTTTCAGTCCTCTTATCTCCTCACCGAGCTTACGGGGGTCATTGTCGAAAATCCCGGCAAGATGAAAGCCCCTCTTTTCAAATGACATACTCAGTGCAACCGCTTTTCCGAGATTTCCTGCGCCGATCAGAACAGTATTGTAGCTTTTGTCAAGTCCAAGAATAAGACCTATTTCTCTGTAAAGGCTTTCTACTGGATAGCCATAGCCCTGCTGACCGAAACCGCCGAAGCAGTTGAGGTCTTGTCTTATCTGAGAGGCTGTAAGTCCCATTTTTTCAGACAGCTCACGGGAAGATGTTCTCATCACTCCGCTTTGCAAAAGCTCGCCTAAAAATCTGTAGTATCTCGGGAGACGTTTTATTACAGGAGCTGATATGCTTTTATTATCTTTCATAAACACACCGTCTTTTTATAATTGTTAATTTTTTGTCATTTGCTCCTCTATTAGTTTAACAGGTTTTACCCGAATTGTAAAGAGTATTATCAAAATATGCAGTGAGCCTGCATTGTGTAAATAATAAATAAGTGAATATAATGAGATAAATATAAAAATTATTATCCTTATGATAATTCGACCTTCAGAGGTCGAATTTTTTGCGTTTTGCAGGGTAGGGTGAAAGGATTTATTTTTATTATTATACAAAGGAGTAATCAATATGGCATCACAGAGAATGATAAAATTAACAATAGTAGAGGCGGACAGATTTAATGATATGCCGATGTCGGCACAGTTTTTCTATTATAATCTGATACTGAGAGCCGATGATGACGGCTTTGTCGGTAATCCGAAAATGATAGGCAGACTTTGCGGAGCTGACGATAAGGATATAGTCATGCTTTGCCGAAAGGGTTACCTGTACCGTTTTGAAAGCGGTATCGTGCTTATCAGACATTGGAAGCTGCATAATCATATCCGCCCCTCAATTCATCAGGACACACTTTTCAGCGAAGAGCTTGAACAGGTCGAACTAAGCGACAAGGACATATATGAACTGAAAGACGCTCATGCCGATTGTGCAGACGTTCCGCTTGTTTCCCCTGTTCATCTTTCTGCGTCAGAGGTAAGTAAAGACAGTGTTTCTTTATGTGCGGAGTCAGCGTCAGAGGTAAGTAAAGACAGTGTTTCTTTATGTGCAGAGTTTGCGTCAGAGGTAAGTAAAGGTGAGTTGAGTGAAGGAAAGAAAAGAAAAAGTAAGGTAAGTGTAGTTGAGTTCAGAAACGGGAGCTATGAAAAAAAAAGGCAGTCCGGAAATACAGCACTGCTCAGACAAACACACACAAACACCTGACTGTATTATTGCAATACCTGCCATAAACGGAGAATTCACGGTGACAAAGGAGCTGTATGACGAACTTACACACACATACCCTTTTGTTGATGTGTTGAGTACCCTTGAGAAGATCAAGGCTTATCTTTCTTCAACCCCCGACAGACAGCGGTTGAGAAACAATACAGAGGGATATATACGAATGTGGCTGAGTGATGACGCAAAAAAGCGGACTGTGCGCAGTACAGGCAGGCAGTCCGCTGAAAGTGCTGCAGTAAATGATATCGGATATGCGTATGACATTAACGAAGCAATATCTTTGACGATTATGAGCTTGAACGGCTTGCCTGTGTCGGCTCTTTGTAAATCTCAAAATCTATCGTACCCATAGGTACGGAAGCATTTATGACACGGATAGTTATTGTGTCACCGACAGACCAGCTTTTGCCGCTTCTTCTGTCGGTCGTTGCTGCGGTTCCGTCAAACTCAAAGAATGCGTGTTCGTCGTCAATAAGGCTTACAAAGCCCTCTATTCCGTTAGAAAGAGCAACAAACAGTCCTTTGTTTGTGACACCCGATACAATGCCTGTGTGGACTTCACCTATGTGTGAGGTCATGTATTCGGCAGCATAGCATTTTTCGGCTTCACGCTCTGCACGCATTGCACGCAGCTCTCTGTCTGATGAGGTCTTGGCGCTCTCTTTTGCAAAGTCTGAGTAATGTGACTGTATCTCGTCTATGGGTGTGCCGCTTATAAGGGCAGTCAGTATCCTGTGGATCGACGTGTCGGGATAGCGCCTTATCGGTGAGGTAAAGTGACAGTAATCGGCAAGTGACAGACCGAAATGACCGAGCGGCTGTGTGTCGTATCTTGCCTTAGCCATAGTTCTGAGTACCTGTGCGGAGATAAGGTGTGAATATTTTGTTTCACGGGCTTTGCTTATCAGTTCAGCAAGGTCTGTCTGACGTACACCCTGCTTTAACCGTCTTGTCTGAAAACCGCAGGCAGCGGCAAGCTCCGAGAGTGTTTCAAGTCTTTCAGGTTCGGGAGCTTCATGTACACGGTATACAAAGGGTATCAGCGCACTTTTCGCATAAAGTGCCGCAGAACGGTTTGCGGCGATCATAAACTGCTCGATAAGTTCTTCTGCCTGTCCTCTTTCCCTTTCGGATACGTCAACGCATACTCCTCTCTCGTCAAGCACGAATTTCAGTTCGGTTGTGTCTATCTCAAGCTCACCTCGCTGTTTTGAACGGGCTTTCAGAAGCTCTGCAAGCTCCTGACCGACAAATATCGTATCCGTTACGGGAGAATATTTTTCTTTAATGCTGTCGTCTGCAGTACCGTCAAGAATAGAATTGACCTCGGTGTATACACCTCTTACTTTAGAGACGATAACACTTTTTTCAAAGCGGTAGTCAATAAGCTCGCCCTTTTTGTCAAGCTTCATAATGCATGAGAAGGTCAGCTTTTTCACACCTGCATTGAGTGAACAGCAGCCGTTAGATATTTCAACGGGCAGCATAGGGATGACCCTGTCCGCAAAATAAACGGAAGTACCCCTGTCACGGGCGGCTTCATCAAGAAGGCTGCCCTCTGTAACATAGTGTGATACATCAGCGATATGCACGCCAAGCTCAAAGCCGTCATCAAGTTTTTTCACGGATATAGCATCATCAAGATCCTTGGCATCGGCACCGTCAATCGTGAATATTGCCTCATCACGCAGGTCAAGGCGTTTTGCAATTTCCTCGTCCGTAATAGGCTCGGCAGCTTTTTTAGCAGCCTGATGTTTTACGGCTACAGTGAATTTAGAAGGTATGCCGTTGGAGTCTATAATAGCATCTGAGCATACCTTTGCGCTGTCAGCCCTGCCGTATATGTGTATTACACGGGCATTTATATGCTTTGTCTTCCGGTCGAAGGCAATAGCCGCCTTGACCTTATCGCCGTTTTTGCTTTTAAGCTCTCCGCCCTTTACGATTTTAAGCGAATAGCCTATTCCGCCGTCAGGGACAATATAGGCTTGTCCTGTTCTGCCCCGTTCACGTTCTATCACACCCGTAATTATTCTGCTGCCCTTTTCAAGCAGTTTATCAATAATACCCGACAAGCCCTTATCGCTTTCGGTGATGTTTCTCAGCAGCACTCTGTCTCCGGGCATAGCGCCCTTAGAGTCAGAAGCAAAGACGAAAACATCATCAAGAGAGCTTTCATCGGGTGTGACAAAAAGGAAGTTCTTATTCAGTCTAACGACTGTTCCTTTATAGTATCCTGCCTGAGCGGCAGGAGCAATACTTTTTTTGCCGTCAACACGGACAATATCGCCGGCTGCTTCAAGGTAAGCGACAGCATTATTGAATGCATTCGGTTCAAGTCCCGTCTCAAGCATAAGAGCTTTTCTATCGGCAGGCTCTGTCTTTCTCTCTAAAGCCTGCATTACAATTTCGTTATCTTCCTGTTTCATATTTTTTTACCTTTCTTAGTCAGGGGCTCATCGTCAGGGGGCTCCTCGTCAGGGGGCTCCTCGCCCCCTGAACCCCTCGGCAGGGAGCAAGCTCCCTGCACCCGTCGTTTTGAAAACAAATATTGCTTTAAAAAAAAATATTGACCGTCACTATCACATTTCTTTCGGCGCGGTCAATGAAGTACCGCACATCATTTCTTGCAACGCGAATCGACAGCGGAGGCACTCCGCTGCGGTCACGCACCTGTTCATTCGGTCATGAAGAGAATGCCGATTGTGCCGGGACCGCAGTGTGATGAGATAGTGCAGCTTGCTCTTTCAACAAAGATGTTGCTGAAGAAATGGAGCTTTTCGACCTCATTGCGTACTATTTCGATAAACTTCTCACCTATTCCTGCATGGGTGACAAAAATACGTTCGCTGCGTATTTTATCATACTGTTCAAGTTTCTCATGAACGTATGTGACAAGTACCTTTTCAAGTGTTCCTCTGTATTTCTTGCCCACTGTCATAGATCCGTCTGAATTATTGACATAAATACTCGGTTTTATGCGAAGAAGGTTTGCACCGAGCATTGCAAGGGTGGAACATCTTCCGCCTGCACGGAGATAGTCGAGCTTATCTATTACAAAGCTTGCATGACATTTGGGGACGAGCCTTTTTAATTCATCTGATATCTCCTGCGCTGTAAGTCCCTGCTTTATCAGCTTTGACGCTTCAATTACAAGATGTCCGGAGCCTGAGGACAGATTGCAGGAATTTACCGGGAACAGATGACCGCCAAGCTTTTCTGCTGCCGTGACACAGTTCTGATAGGAGCTTGACAGAGCCGAGCCGAGATTGATATGTACAACGTCATAGCCTTCATCAATATAGGGCTTGAAATAGTCGATATATTCCTGTACGTTTATAGCTGCCGTTTTAGGCAGTGTTCCCGTTGCCCTGAAATTGGCATATATATCATCGGGAGTGATATCTACACCGTCCTTATAGCTTTTTTCACCGAGAATTATATGCAGAGGATATAGCTTTGCTCCCGTGCTTTCAAGGAGCTGACCTGAGATATCACAGGTGCTGTCTGCGCTGAGAAGTATCTTTGACATAGTAAAGTCTCCTTTTTGTTATTCATCACGGATAAACATGACTTATTCCGTGCCGCAGGTGCTGCAGGCGGTCTGGCTTATTATTCGCTGTCGGGTTTTGGTACGGGCATTCTGCGCTTTAACTGCCGCACATCGCTGCCCGTGAATACAACTCTGTGGAGCGTGCCTATCATTCGTGAGATTATTCTTGAATTATATGTTTCTTCAAGCTCCTTGAACGTAAGGTTTGTGCTGATTATTGTAGGCTTTGACATTATCACACGGGTATTTATTATATTATAGACTGAGGATACGGAAAATCTTGTGCCGAATTCCGTACCGAGGTCGTCTATTATCAGCAGGTCGCATTCCGAGAGTGTCTGCACGGTAGGTATATCGTCAGACTTGCTGCCGTAGTCAAAGCTTTCCTTGGCAAGCTTATTTATCAGTGCAGGTGCGGAGACATATACAACTCCATAGCCCTTGTCTATGACTTCACGGGCTATTGCAAGGGATAGATGGGTCTTTCCGAGTCCCGGTGCGCCCTGAAAAAGCAGGCTTTTTGACATTGGTGTAAAATCCCGTGCATAGCCTCTGCATACAGCGAGTACCCTTTTCATAATATCATAAGGGCTGCGTCCGCTGCTGTCCTTTGGTGTTTTGGGGTAATACTCAAGTGAAAAGCTGTCAAAATCGCAAAGCTCAAGCGGAGAAATACGGTTAAGTCTGTCGTAGGATATCTGTCGGAGCAGTTTTTTCATACATGAGCACATTTTGCCGTCAATGTCGCCTCTGTCCTTGCAGTCAGGACATTTGTACCAAGGCTCAAGGTAATTTTCGGGAAATCCGAAGCTCTTTATTATATCGGCAAGCTCCTTTTGCAGGGTGAGGTTTTTATCCCTGAGTGTCTCAAGCTGAGAACGGACATCACCGCCGCCGAGTACTGCCTTTGCAGCTAAGACAGAGGTTTTAGCGATAAGGCGTTCTATCTCCTCTGCACG
>CACXGH010000017.1 GCA_902767175.1 uncultured Ruminococcus sp. | reverse complement strand
TGTCCGGTGGACACCTCTGCCGAAGGCAGAAGCACCGACCGAGCCGGCAGGCGAGACTCGGGGGACATCGACGCTTGTTATACTCTGCTTTTCCGGGCAATTTCTCTGAAAACAGACATAATCATCTGTAAAGGTTACAGCTTGTCGGCATCGGAATATGTGTAAAGATATTATCTTTACAGTAAACCCCTGTTATGATAAATGAATCGTAACAGGGATTTGAATTATTAAATGCGGATTTATTCTGTTTGCTGTGCTGCTTCCTCCATGATATCAGCCTTGAATTCCTCATTCAGCTCGGGATATGCGGAAAGCATAGGCTCGATTTTTTCGCCTCTTCTTCTTGCAAAATAATTCTTTGTAATATTTGCAACGAGACCGCTGAGTCCCACAAGACAAATAAGGTTTGGTACAGCCATAAGACCGTTGAAGGTATCGTCTATAGCCCAGATAAGGTCACTTTTAATCGTAGCTGAAACAGCTATAAGAATAATATATACAAGCTTGAATGCTTTGACTATTATATTCCTCTTTTTCTCGGAAATACCGATGAAACAGAACTCTACAGCCTTTTCTCCGTAATAAGACCATGCTACTATGGTCGTAAATGCAAACAGCGGAAGAATAAGCGAGAACACCACAACACCGAAATCGCCGAAATTAGTGGAAAACATAGCCATTGACATAACAGCGTCATTGCTGTCAGGAGAAAGTGTTGTCGGGTCAAAGGTAGTAAGGAAGGTAAGTGAAGTAAGCGTACAGATTATAAAGGTGTCGAAAAATACCTCAAAGACACCCCACAATCCCTGTTTTACAGGTTCTCTTGTCTCAGAAGCAGAATGTGCGATAACAGAGGAGCCGAGACCTGCTTCATTTGAAAACACTCCCCTTGCCATGCCCTTTTTAATAACCTGAGCAAAGGAATAGCCAAGAATACCTCCGCCTGCCGCCTGAAAATTAAAAGCCTTTTCAAAAATAATGCCGAATGCAGAAGGAACAGCGGTGATATGCATACATATTGCTATAAGAGACATTATTATAAACAGAAGCGACATAAACGGAACAAGCATTGAGGTGACCTTGCCTATACGCTGAATGCCGCCAATGATAATGACAGCCGTAATGACGGCAATTACAATGCCGATGATCAGCTTTACAGCGTCCTCATTGCCTATTTCTGTCCAATGTGAAGCGGTTTCTGTCAGAGTACCGGAGATTTTATTAGTCTGAACACCGCTCATGCCGATAGAAGCAAAAATACAGAAAACAGCCGCACAAAAGCCGAGCCATTTCCATTTTAGTCCGTAAGCTATGTAATAGAATGAGCCGCCGGAAAGATTTCCGTGTTTATCCTTTTTTCTGAAATACAGACCGAGTACATTCTCCGAATAATTTGTGACCATACCGAAGAATGCCGAAATCCACATCCAGAAAACAGCGCCGGGACCGCCTGTAAGTATAGCCGAGATAACGCCGATTATATTTCCCGTGCCGACTGTGCCCGAAATTGCCGTAGAAAAAGCTTCAAACTGTGATACAGCTTTTATATTTGAGTTTTTACTGCCCTTTTTTCGTTTGCCGAGACTTTTAACGGCAGGAACAATAGTAGAGCCGAGTGAATCACCGAAGTGTCTGACCTGAAGAAAGCGTGTCCGTATTGTCAGAAGTATGCCCGTGCCGAGAATAAGTATAACAACAGGCCAGCCCCATACAATGCCGTTAAGCACATTATTGACATTTTCAATTCCTGAGAGTATCTGCTCCCACATTTGTTTTCCTCCTTATTTTCCAAAGATATGATATATTCATATATTTTATCATTTTTTTGCGGATAATACAAGAAAAATTGACAAAAATAATGAAGATTAAGCCTGTTTTGTCTTAAGATTAGCTGTATTGACTTTAATGATATAAATAGCTATAATTATCATTGAGATATATGTAAATATTTACTAAGGAACATGACTTTTTATTAAGAAATAATTACTGATAATAATCAAGAAACAAAGGAGAAATGAAATATGTCTATTTTTTGTATGGAGTGCGGTAAAAGGCTTGATGATAACGCAAGGTTCTGTCCCGAGTGCGGAACACCTGTACAGCTCCCTGAAACCGAAACACCTCCTCCGTTTACTCTGACAAAGAGCAGTCCTGCAGATAAGAAACCTGTTTCAAAGCCGCCTCAGCCTGCCGCACCCTCCGCCCCTGTCATTACAAGCTATAATGCCAATACACCGCAAAGGACAAATGATGAGCAGATAAATACAAATGCTGCACCTATGACTTATGACAGGAATTCTACTCCACGGGTAAACTATTCATCGGCAGATGTTATATCCGTAAGCAGGAAAAGCAAGGCTCCTGCCATTATTATAACGATAGTTCTTATTCTCCTTTTAGCAGGTGCAGGTGTATATGTGTATTTTACATTTTTCGCCAATAAGCAGGATAAGCCTGCAGATTCTTCAACGTCCCGTACAAGTAATGTAAGCACCGCAAGCACAGCTTCTGTGCCTGATTCTGCACCCTCAACGTCAGACGAGCTTGATTTGAGACAGCTTTGCTATGACAGTCTGTATTACGACTACTCATACACCACAATAGCTGCTGATGACGGTTATGTCGAGATAGACACCAACCCCCGTGATATTGACGGCTATAACAATAAACAAGCCTATGCATTTATTGAGGAATATAACAGTAAGTTAGGATTTGATGAGTCTCTTATAATAGAGATAAAAAGTACATCAGAAAGTGACGGAACAGTGACCGTGGAAAATGACATGATCCGTGTACAGTGGGCAGTTAACCCCCATACAGGCTTAGTTGTAAGATACATCAAGAAATAATATAAAATTTAAGGCTGCCGTAAAGGCAGTCTTATTTTTTGTTTATTCTGTATATTTTCCATATAATAAGCTTTTATTATTAAACAAGGAGCAAAGCTCCAACAAGCTCGCTTGATTGGAGCGAGCGACGCCGTCAACAGACGTCGGGGAGCTTTAGCT
>CACXGH010000016.1 GCA_902767175.1 uncultured Ruminococcus sp. | reverse complement strand
CATCATTCTCTGCATTACGGCTTGGTTTTCGCTCTATTGTAATACAGGCTCATTCCGATTTTATCTGAATTTATTATAACATTTTTATTTTTTATGTCAAGCAATAACAAGTCAGCCTTACGGCTGATGGGCAATTCATCCCACCGCCTTTGAGGCGGGGGACTTCTTGCCCGTTTAGGTTAAAAACATCATTCACTAAAAGGTATTCACGATCTGATCCGGTGTTTATTTTATCAGCTTTTCAAGCTTTTGCGCTGCCTCCTCTGCTTCAGGAACGAGCAGCGACTCTGCCTTTCCTTTGTCACAGGCAGCGGCGCTTTCGGGATTTATCGGGAGACGTCCGAGTATGTCAATACCGTATTCCTCAGCGACCTCTTCAAGTCTGCTCTTGCCAAACGGATAATGTTTCTTGCCGCAGTCGGGACATACATAGCAGCTCATGTTCTCAATAATTCCGAGTATCGGTATATTCATCATCTGAGCCATTTTTACAGCCTTGCCTACTATCATGGAAACAAGCTCCTGCGGAGATGTTACTATAATTATTCCGTCAAGCGGAAGTGATTGGAAAATAGTCAGCGGAACATCACCCGTTCCCGGAGGCATATCAACGAACATATAGTCAACGTCCTGCCATACTACATCTGTCCAGAACTGCTTTACAGTGCCTGCAAGCACAGGGCCTCTCCATATTACGGGGTCGGTTTCGTTTTCAAGCAGCAGATTTACAGACATGATATCTATTCCGGAATGTGTGGTTATCGGGAGAATACCCTTCTCGGAGCCCATTGCCTTTTCCTTGATTCCGAATGCCTTCGGGATAGACGGCCCTGTAATATCAGCGTCAAGTATTGCTGTGTGATATCCCATTCTGTTGAACATTACAGCCATAAGTGAGGTAACGGTGGATTTTCCTACTCCGCCCTTGCCGCTTACAACGCCTATTACCTTCTTTACCGAGCTGTACTGATTGAGCTTTTCGGTAAGATCCTGCGGCTCGTTCCTTGAGGAACAGTTTGCGCCGCAGGAAGAACAGTCATGTGTACATTCTTCTGCCATTATTATTTCTCCTTTTTGTGTTTATTTATATCCGGAAATACCGTCAGAGTATTATTCCTCTGTGTCTTCTGCTGTATCAGCCTCAGAGCCTTCGGTTTCTTCCGGTTCATCATATGAGGTATCTGATTCTTCTGTTTCTTCCTTGTCTTCTGTGCTTATGCTTTCTTCCTCTGCGGTCTGAGTACTGTCTGTTTCTGCCGTTTTATCATCTGATGTTTCCTCTGCTTCCTGTCTTTTCTCAAGCTCATAGCCGCTGAGGAATGTATACGGTATTCCGTAGCCTAAAACAACAGCCGCAATATTGGCTATCTCTCCATGCTGACTGAGCTTGTCATAGAACGGCATACCCGAAATGACGGACGCAAGTATAACATATATTGCAGGCAGTACCATTAATATTAATGTAGCCGCTGAAAACCTTACCACCTGCTTGCCGTCGCCTACTCTTGTAGCATAGAAAAGTATCAGACCGAAAAGCACGAAAACCAATGCTGTAAGCAGAGTTCTTTTAACTGTATCCTGAGCAAAGGATTCGCTTATCATGCCAATAAAAAATGTTGAACAGATCATAAAGGCTGTTACAAGGAATGCTGAGAATATAAGATTCCACACATCATTCTTTTTTTTCTTATTCATAATATTGTCCTCCGGGATCGATAGTATTCACAGCAGAATTATTTCCGCTGTCATTCTGATGCACAGGCATCAAATACAATTATTGTATCATACCGGATAAGAATATAATTCTTAAAAAGAAATTTACACTTTTTTCTTTGCTATAAGGCAGATCCAGCCCTTATCCTCAAGCTGACCGATAATTTCAAGAGACTGCGGCAGTCCGCCGAGAACGTCATCAAGTCTTGTATCAATTATGCCGCTCATTATGTAGACAGTCTTATCGTCCATGAATTTTTCTATATCGCCTGAGAGCATAAGAATAGCATCTGCCACAATGTTAGCTGTGATAATATCATATATTCCGCTCGCCTTGTCGGCTAAATTTCCGTGAATGCCCTTATATCTGTCCTGCACGTTATTTCTCTGAGCGTTTTCGACAGAAGCCTTTACTGCCAGCTCATCAATATCTATACCCGTTGCGCTGTCTGCGCCTAAAAGCAGTGCCGCAACCGAAAGAATACCGCTGCCGCAGCCTACATCAAGCATTCTTGCGCCCTTGAAGGTATATTTCTCAAGAGCCTCAAGGCAGAGTCTTGTTGTCTCATGGGTGCCTGTACCGAAAGCCACACCCGGCTCAAGGTTAAGAACTATTCTGCCCTCAGGCTCATAGTCGTCCCTCCAGACAGGGCGTATCAACAGTTTTTCTCCGATTTTTATCGGGTTGAAGTATTTTTTCCAATTTTCAAGACAGCCCTCAACATCGCATTTTTCCGTATTGATATTATAAGGTATGTTTTCGGCTTCAAGTCTTTCTTTAAGGAAAGCGACAGCCTCAGCAGGGTTATCGGTCGGGCTGATATATATATGTATTCTGCCTTTTGTTCTGTCCTGCTGTAAAAGCTCCTCATCAATGAGGTCGATTCTTGCTATTTCCATTACTTCCTGTTCAAGGTTGGAATAATCCTCGATATAAATGCCGTACGGCACTGTCATCTGAGCAATATCTCCTGCCTTATCGGTATCGGGAGCATTGACCTCCACTATAATTTCCGTCCAATCCATAATTTGTCTCCTTTTCTGTATTTTGCTGTTATTTATTATTAAACAAGGAGCAAAGCTCCAACAAGCTCGCTTGATTGGAGCGAGCGACGCCGTCAACAGACGTCGGGGAGCTTTAGCT
>CACXGH010000015.1 GCA_902767175.1 uncultured Ruminococcus sp. | reverse complement strand
CGTCGGTGGGGGATTTTAACCCGCCACCGACGGACGTATGGCACCCGCCGCCTTTAGAGGCGGGGGACATCGACGCTTGTTATATCCTATCAGCTCACGGCAGAATCTTCATTTGCCGGTGCGTTCTGAAACGCATGGGTCGACAGATGGAGAACTCTTTCCTTTATCTCCTGAGTTCTGCCCTGATTCCAGAACTGAGAGCCTATATAGCCGCAGGTTCTGCGTGCAACATTCATCTTGTTCTGATCACGGTTGTGACAGTTAGGACATTCCCACACGAGTTTTCCCTCGTCATCGGTGACTATCTGAATTTCTCCGTCATAGCCGCATACCTGACAGTAATCGCTCTTGGTATTAAGCTCGGCATACATGATATTGTCATATATGAACTGCATTACCTTGAGTACGGCTTCGAGATTATTCTGCATATCGGGCACTTCAACATAGCTTATTGCACCGCCGGGTGACAATGTCTGGAATTCAGACTCAAGGCTGAGCTTGTCAAATGCATTTATCTGCTCCGTTACATGAACATGATAGCTGTTTGTAACATAGTTCTTGTCTGTAACACCCTTTATTATGCCGAAACGCTTCTGCAGGCATTTTGCAAACTTATATGTTGTGCTTTCAAGCGGAGTTCCGTAAATGCTGTAGTCGATGCTTTCCTCTTTCTTCCACTTTGCACAGTATTCGTTGAGCTTCTTCATTATCTCGAGTCCGAGCTTTTTGCCCTCCTCTTCGGTGAGCTTCTTCTCGATAAGACTGTATACGCATTCCCAAAGACCTGCATAGCCGAGTGACAGTGTCGAATATCCTCCGTAAAGCAGCGGATCTATTACTTCGCCCTTTTTGAGTCTTGCTATAGCTCCGTACTGCCAGAGTATCGGTGCAGCATCTGAAAGAGTACCCTTTAGTCTTTCGTGACGTGCTCTCAGCGCCCTGTGGCAAAGCTCCATTCTTTCATCGAATATCTTCCAGAAGCGGTCGATATCCTTGCCTGCGGAAAGACCTATATCAACGAGGTTTACGGTGACAACGCCCTGATTGAAGCGGCCGTAATATTTCGGATTGCCGTCCTTATCAACATAAGGTGTAAGGAATGATCTGCAGCCCATGCAGGTATAGCAGTGACCGTTGCCGTTTTTGTCTATCTTATTTTTAAGCATTACCTTTTCAGAGATATAGTCCGGTACCATTCTCTTTGCCGTACATTTAGCTGCAAGCTCTGTAAGGTACCAATACTTGCTGCCTTCGGTTATATTATCCTCCTCAAGAACATAGATAAGCTTCGGGAATGCGGGTGTTACCCATACGCCTTCTTCATTCTTTACGCCTATGTAGCGCTGACGGAGGGTTTCCTCTATTATCATAGCAAGGTCGTTCTTTTCCTGCTCGTCCTTTGCTTCATTGAGGTACATAAACACGGTAACAAAGGGAGCCTGACCGTTTGTTGTGAGAAGTGTCACTACCTGATACTGAATAGTCTGTACGCCCTTTGTAATTTCCTTGCGCAGTCTTTCCTCGACTATCTCGTTTATCTTTTCCTCCGGTATTTCAACACTCATTTCTTCAAGCTCTGCCTTGAATTCACGCTTTATTTTCTCTCTTGATACCTGTACAAAGGGAGCAAGATGGGTAAGGCTGATACTCTGACCGCCATACTGATTGCTGGCTACCTGCGCTATTATCTGAGTCGCTATATTGCAGGCAGTTGAAAAGCTGTGGGGCTTTTCTATGAGTGTTTCGCTTATTACAGTTCCGTTCTGAAGCATATCTTCAAGGTTTACCAGATCACAGTTGTGCATATGCTGAGCAAAGTAATCGCTGTCGTGGAAGTGAATGATACCATTTTCGTGAGCCTCAACGATATCATCGGGAAGCAGGATACGCTTTGTGAGATCCTTGCTGACCTCACCTGCCATATAGTCACGCTGAACGCTGTTGACTGTAGGGTTTTTATTGGAGTTTTCCTGCTTTACCTCCTCATTATTGCACTCGATAAGGCTGAGTATCTTATTGTCGGTGGTATTTGACTTTCTGATAAGTGAGCGGTTATAGCGGTACTTGACATATCTTCTTGCCAGCTCAAAAGCGCCCTTAGCCATGATCTGATCCTCGACCATATCCTGAACTTCCTCAACGGATACGGCTCTGCCCATTTTCATGCACTTGTATTCCACATATTCGGCAATGTCCTTGATCTGTTCAGGTGTAAGATATTTTCTGTCGCAGGCATTATTTGCCTTTGTTACGGCATTGACTATCTTTTCACCGTCAAATATTTCTTCCGATGAATTTCTCTTTATTATTCTCATGATAACATCTCCGTTTCAAAGTGTACGAACGCTATTGTAGCCTATTTTTTTGAAAATATATGTTGCATTTGCAACAATTCTGTCGTATAATACAAGATATAGCGTTTTGCACAAAATTAGAGTACATTATATAGCGGAGGTCAACAATGAATAAATATTCGGTATTAAACGGCCTGAACTCTGAGGAGATAAACGGTCTATCGGTATGCCTGCATTTTGAAGAAAGGAATTTTAAAAAAGGAGACACAATAATGAAGCTCTCCGAAAACACGGCAGAAAGCGGTATTTTAAGAAGCGGTCTCGCCTACCTTAAAAGCATTGACGATCAGGGCGAGGAAAACATTCTTGACCTGTACCGTGAAGGCAGTATCTTCGGCAGTATATTATCAATGGATACAGATGTAAATTTATACTATATTTTTGCAAAGACCGACTGCACGGTGAGCTTTTTTTCCACCAAAGCAATAACGGGATTATGCAGCAATATGTGCGCCCGGCACATACGGTTTATAGAAAATGTCATTACATCGTCCGTCTGCCGGAGCAGGATACATATAGACATACTCTCTCAGCGTACCATAAGAAAAAAGCTGCTGACCTTTTATAAATATTTTGTGCAGGACAGTGAAAAAGTCAGAAACGAGATGCCTTTTACACTGTCCGACCTTGCGGAGTATATCTGTGTTGACAGAAGTGCCATGATGAGAGAGCTTGCGAAAATGGAGCGTGAGAATATCATTTTCTGAGTGGACGGGACTTTACTGTCTCTGCTCTTACTCTCTTTCATGGGGCTAAGACTTATTATACCACTATATATTGAGTTGTCAATAGTTTACTGATACAAGATATATTCAAATCAGTACAAATTTTATTCCCGAATTCATGCAAACTGACAAACTTATTGTCTGAGCACTCATACTGCTTTTAATGTGAGTCTGGTTACAATTCCGCTGCGCCTGCTCCGTTATTGCGGTAAAAAAGCAGACACGGTAAACTCACGAGAGAATACCGTGTCTGAGGTGCATGATAATAATATTAAACAAGGAGCAAAGCTCCAACAAGCTCGCTTGATTGGAGCGAGCGACGCCGTCAACAGACGTCGGGGAGCTTTAGCT
>CACXGH010000014.1 GCA_902767175.1 uncultured Ruminococcus sp. | reverse complement strand
GGTGTCCGGTGGACACCTCTGCCGAAGGCAGAAGCACCGACCGAGCCGGCAGGCGAGACTCGGGGGACATCGACGCTTGTTATATATGTGTACTGTAGGTTTCAGGTTTTATACTATGGATATGCTGATATCGGACAGATCTATTGTCTGACCTTATTTATTGACCTTATCAGCTTTTTTGTTTCCTTTACAGGGAGCTGCTTGATCTTGAAGGAAAGCTTTTTCTCTCCGTAAACCGTTATACTTAAATTACATCTGCCTTTCTTTATCTGCATCGGATTTTGTGATATCTCTGTCTTGCGTATCATATCAAACGGGATAAATCTCTTTTTTAGTGTCAGTTTGTCATAGCTGCATAAAACAACGGTTTTTTTGTTTATACCTAAATGAGAATGACGGTATGCAAATATACGAAACAGCAGCCACCATATCAGTATAAAATAAAATACCGTTATAAGAAACAATATGGAATCGTGCAGAGGAAAGAAAATATCACTCAGTATTGTCAGAACAATTAGTCCGGCAAGAAAAAATGCAGGTGAATATATATATGAATACCAGCCGCCCCTGACAGCATTAATTCTTTTTTCTTCTTCGTTGGGTATGCCTGTGATTTTTGTCATTGTATTATGGACTTTTGTCTTGTCCTCACCTGCTATAATAAGACCTTTATCACCCTTGAGCTTTCCTGAGCCTATAACTGAAACTGCACAGCTCTGCAGGCGGAGTATCCTCATAAGAAGGCTCTGCTCTATGCTTACCGTTGAAATACCCTTCGTTCTTGTAACTGTGACACTCTGGCTTATAATACCTCTGGATATGATAATATGTTCGCCTAATACGGAGCTTCTCAGTCTTACATATCTTAAAAAACAAATAAGCATTGAAATTGTCCAGCTTACAAGTATAAGTGACGCAACGGCGGCAGCAGCAGGTGAGATGATTTTTGCGATAGGGCTCCATTGAGTATTCATAGTACCTCGTACAATATCCTGAGTAAACTGTGAGCCTATTACTTTTTCTATATTTATGATAACAGGAACAATGAAAACTATTCCCGTAACAGGGTTGGACCAGAATGCAGACATGAGAATTATACTGATTATCCTTGAACTGTAGATATGCTTTAATGTTCTGCCTCTTTTATAGAGCTTTTTGATCCTGATAGCTGTTTTTCTTGAGAAATATTCTGAAATATCATAATTTTTTCTGAATCCGCCGGGAGTATCTACGGAAATTTTCTCAGCGCCGAAAAGTGAGGATATCAGATTCTTATAAAATACTACAGTATATATTCTGTCGTATGGAAGAATATAGTCTTTCCACATAAACACACCTTTTTTTATGTGTACTCCCTGTTTTTCGAGTCTGTATTTGTAATTGCCGTATGATGAGGAATAATAGAAAAGAACTGCGAATACATAAAGAGCATTTATTCCTAATGAGCCGATTATTTCTACTATGCTCTGAGGTTTGAATAAGAACTGCTGTAAAAAGCTGAGTACGACAAGAACAACAGATACACGAAGATTTCTTATAAATGAATAAGGATGTGTCTTTTTGAATTTATCATCTTTTTTCATCATACTCACCCTGTTTTGTGATTGTTTCGGAAAGAGTCATATTTCTGATACGTTCAGCGTCTTTAAGTGATATATGACTTATTATCGAAAATGAGCCTGTAAGCATGATATATACCGAATATGTTTTGAATATTCTCTGTATTATTCCCTGTGAGATAACGCAGTATTGTACGTCCCTGAGACTTATACGCATTCTTCTGTGAATGAAAATACCTCTTTTTATATTAATTGCTTCATTATCTGCAGAATAATGAAGCTCACGGTAATACAAAGGCAAATAAAGAAACATACATAATAAATATACAATAAAGATAACAGCTCCTAAGATAATACCAAGTATAAGATAAGAAATTGTAATAAAGCATACAGCAGACATAATAAGAATAAAAATAAAGCTGATATCTATTGCAGAAATGATAAGTCCGTGAGAGAAAATGAATTCTCTTTCAAAATGATAGGCTTTTTTCATTATTGTATTCTCCGAAAATAATATTAAACAAGGAGCAAAGCTCCAACAAGCTCGCTTGATTGGAGCGAGCGACGCCGTCAACAGACGTCGGGGAGCTTTAGCT
>CACXGH010000013.1 GCA_902767175.1 uncultured Ruminococcus sp. | reverse complement strand
AGCTAAAGCTCCCCGACGTCTGTTGACGGCGTCGCTCGCTCCAATCAAGCGAGCTTGTTGGAGCTTTGCTCCTTGTTTAATTATGGAACAATAGGTCAGAGGGAAAGGTTAAGACAGATGAAAACAAGTGATTTTTACTATGATTTGCCTGAGGAGCTGATAGCTCAGACTCCGGTTGAGCCGAGAGACAGCTCAAGACTGCTTGTTATGGACAAAAGAACAGGGGAGCTTTCACACAGACATTTTTATGATATTCTTGACTATCTCAGAGAGGGCGACTGTCTTATACTGAACGATTCGAGGGTGCTGCCTGCAAGAATTTTCGGTGTAAAAGACGGAACAGGCGCAAATGTTGAGTTTCTCCTCCTTAAATGCGTTGGAGGAAAAAGCTGGGAGTGTCTTACCAAGCCCGGAAGAAAGGCTAAAGCCGGTTCAAAATTTGTCTTTGGTGACGGCATTATGAGCTGTACCGTTACAGAAGTAACGGAGGAAGGCAACAGGATAGTTGAATTTGAATGCGAGGGCAGTTTTTATGAAAACCTTGATAAAATAGGTCAGATGCCGCTGCCGCCTTATATTCATGAAAAGCTCGGCGACAAGGAGAGATATCAGACGGTATACAGCCGTGAAAGAGGCTCAGCAGCCGCACCCACGGCAGGACTTCATTTTACACCGGAGCTGCTGAAAAAGGCTCGGGAAAAGGGAGTGAAGCTCGGTTTTGTAACGCTTCATGTCGGACTCGGTACATTCCGCCCTGTAAAGGTAGATGATGTTACCAATCATAAAATGCATTCGGAACATTATGAACTTCCCGAAAAGACCGCTGACATGATAAACGAAACAAAGAAAAACGGCGGCAGAGTAATATCCGTAGGTACGACAAGCTGCCGTACACTTGAGACGGTTGCAAAGAAAGAGGGCTGTATAAAGGCAAGTGAGGGCTGGACTGATATATTTATCTACCCCGGATTTGAGTTCAAGGTTCTTGACGGTCTTATTACTAATTTCCATCTGCCCGAAAGTACGCTGATTATGCTTGTTTCTGCGTTTGCAGGTTTTGATAATATTATGAATGCCTATAAAACAGCAGTAGAGGAAAAATACAGATTTTTCAGCTTTGGCGATGCAATGCTGATATTATAAAACTTTCATAATAAATTCAACTCTTTTTCATTCCGTAAGCTTTAATAAAATAATAAAAAATCTTACTGCATACAGAATTATTTACAAAACACCTGTCAGTATTAAAATGTGAACAGGTGCTTTGTTTTTTATTCGGATTTAGTTTCTAAATAACAAAAATTACGGGAAAAAACTGTATTTTTCTTACAGGATATTTGACGTATTTTGTCAAATTCGGTTGACATACTTGCTTTGTAGGGTTAAAATATAAGAGTTGTAAAATGAAATGGAGGGTAAATAATGAAAATAAAAGCATGGATACTTTCTGCTGCCCTGATACTGTCTGCGCTTGGTGCAGCAGGTTGTTCGGGAAATAGCGGAAATAACACAAGCAAGTCAGAAAACGCTGTAGATTCTTCAGCAGAGACAGTTGTATCTGCCGAGAAAAGTAAGGAAGAAAAATCAGACGAAAGCAGCGAAGAATTATCCGAACAGAGCAAGGATAATCCTGAACAAAGCAAGGATAATTCCGAACAGAGCAAGGATGATTCTGAACAAAGCAAGGATAATTCCGAACAGTCTGGTACACCTGTAGATTCAAGCTGGTTTGATGATGCGGTATTTATAGGTGACAGTGTGACACTGAGGCTTTCTTATTATGCAGAGGACGGAGATCTTGGAGACACCACATTCCTTTGTTCTGGAAGTCTCGGATATAATAACTGTCTTTGGGATATAGACCACGAGGATAATGTACATCCCGTTTATAACGGCGAAAAGCTTACTGTCTTTGACGGTGCAGAGCTTATCAAGCCTAAGAAGATTTTTATTATGTTTGGTATGAACGATATTGCGCGTTACGGTATTGATGACACTATTACAGCTATGAGGGAGGTAACAGAAAAACTACTTGAAAAATGCCCGGATGCAGTTATTTATGTTGAGTCGGTAACTCCTACTATAGCAGGAGCAGACCACGGAGACCTTAACAATGTCAATATCAGGGAATTTGACGAAAAGCTGAAATCGGTATGCGAGGAGAGGGGCTATAAATATCTTGATGTCTATTCGGCTGTAGCAGATGAAAACGGTGATCTCATATATGAATACTGTGGAGATCCTAATACCGAAGATAATCCGAACGGTATGGGTCTGCATTTTACAAATGAGGGCTGTAAGGTTTGGGCTGATTATCTCAAGACTCATGTAGCATAAAAGAAAAACTAAGCTTGAATTGCAGGCGATTCATTAAAAGTTTAAGATAACTGAAAAGTGAAAGGAAGAAATAATAATGAAGAGAATATTTATCGTACTTGCAGCGGCCGCTATTGCTGTTTCACTATGCGCTTGCGGTGAAAATAACAATGCGGGCAGCGAATCAAAGGCTGATTCATCTGCCGATTCAACTATATCAGCAGAGTCAAAGGAAACAGAGGGCGGCTCTCTGGCGGCAGCACTTGAAAGGGTAAAGAAGGAGGTAACTCTTCCCAGAGATACTTCAGACTTCAATGCAAAGAGAATTCTCAGAACTTTCGGCATTGAGGAGGATAAGATGGAGGAGTTTGCAGGTCTTTACTGCAACGATGGTGTAACTCAGGATCAGATAATCTATATAAAGGCAAAGAGCAATGACGATGTATCCTTTATACAGGAAAAGCTTGGAAATCACTTACAGAATATATATAATGTTATCAAGAACTATACACCCGAACAGGCTGCTATGATAGAAAAGGCTGCAGTAGATGTTAACGGTAAGTATGTATCTCTCGTTATTTCCGAAAAGGCTGATGATATTAAGGCTATATTCAGGGACGCTATGTAATTATATAAAATAATTTCGGGGTGTTTGCACTTGGTTTTTTCGAGCTTTATCTTTTTGTTTATGTTTCTGCCTATAACGCTTCTTTTGTATTATATTACACCGAGGCGTTTCAGAAACCTGACACTTTTTGTCGTTGACCTTGTGTTTTATTCGTGGGGTGAGCCTAAGCTCGTCCTGCTTATGCTCACATCAATACTTATAAACTATTTTTCGGCTATACTTATCGGTATAAACAGGGAAAAAAAGGCGCTTGCAAGGACTGTTTTTGTAATATCTATAATACTCAACCTCGGACTTCTCGGTTTCTTCAAGTATGTCGGATTTATAGGCGAAACACTTAATTTCGTTCTGCCGTTTCTTGATCTTCCTGTATTACAGGTCGCTCTGCCTATAGGTATCTCATTCTACACGTTTCAGACTATGTCCTATACGATAGATGTGTACAGGAATACAGTGAAAGTGCAGAAAAACATAATTACCTTTGGTACTTATGTATCGCTGTTTCCCCAGCTCATTGCGGGACCTATAGTACGCTATTCCGATGTTGCTGAGCAAATGGTGAACAGAAGGGAAAACCTTCAGCAGTTTACAGAAGGTGTCAAGGTCTTTCTTGCAGGTCTTGCGAAAAAAGTGCTGCTTGCCAATCAGATGGGTGTACTGTGGGATACAGTCAGAGAGAGCGGAAGTCAGTCTGGTGCTCTTGGTGCATGGATAGGCATTATAGCTTATACCTTTCAGATCTACTTCGATTTCAGCGGCTACTCCGATATGGCTATAGGTCTCGGAAAGATGTTCGGGTTTGAATTTATGAAAAACTTTGATTACCCGTATATCTCAAAGAGCATTACCGAATTCTGGAGACGGTGGCATATCTCTCTCGGAACATGGTTCCGTGAGTATGTATATATTCCGCTCGGCGGAAACAGAAAGGGGCTTCCGCGCCAGATACTCAACCTCGCAGTTGTATGGTTTCTTACGGGTCTGTGGCACGGTGCAAGCTGGAACTTTATACTTTGGGGCGTGTACTTCGGTATAATTTTGGTGATGGAAAAAACATTCCTGTTAAATCTTCTCAAAAAAGTGCCTGCTGCCGTAGGACATATTTATTCATTGCTGCTTATCGTGCTTGGCTGGGTACTGTTCTACTTTGAAGATATGTCAGAAATGAGTGTATTCGCTGCAAGGCTTTTCGGTTCGGACGGATTTATGATACACGGCAGTCTTACTGCGACTGTCATCTCTTATATACCTCTGCTTATTGCGGCAGCTCTTGTATCAACACCGCTGTTTACATTTATCTATCATAAGATAAAGAGCAAGCTGATAATTTATGCAATAGACAATGCAGGAAGTATTGCTTCTCTGCTGCTGTGTACAGCAGCGCTTTCAGGCAGTGCATATAATCCGTTCCTTTACTTCAAGTTCTGATACCGGAGGTAAATATGAAGCTCAAAAATACAGTTAAATATTTGCCGTCAGTTATTTTCTGCGGCTTTATCTTTGTGTTTATGCTCCTATGGTTTGTATTGCCTAAGGAGAGCTATTCGGCTCAGGAAAAAAGAATGCTCTCAGACTTTCCGGAGCTTAATGCGGAAACACTTTTCAATGGCGATTTCCAGAAAAACCTTGATACATGGATGTCGGATCATATCCCTGCAAGAAATTTTTTCGTAGGACTTAATGCCGACTATGACCTTATCTCGGGCAGGAACGGCTCAAAGGGCATCTATCTCGGCACGGACGGATATCTTTTCCCAAAGCCTGTTACCGAAAGCGAGACTCTGATGAAAAATGCAGGATACATCAAGGAATTTGCTGAAAGCATGGATATTCCCGTATATATGACTGTCATTCCATCATCAGGCTATGTGAATAACAGCAAGCTGCCGATTGTACATGAGGAATACACTGACAATGAGCTGATAAATGAGTTTTCGGCTGCACTCGGTGATAAAGTGGAATTTATAGACGTCAAGAACGCAATGGTAAGGGAAGCCTCAACAAAGCAGCTATACTACAGAACAGACCACCATTGGACATCTCAGGGGGCTTATGAATGCTATAAGGTGCTTGGCAAAACAATGGGCTATGAGCCTGTTGCGAAAAGTGATTTCTCGATAAAGACTGTTACGGGCTTTTACGGCACATCGTATTCCAAGAGTGCATTGTGGTTTGTAGCTCCCGACAACATAGAGATGTGGCATAACAATAAGCAGCCGAATGATTCTATAACCGTTCAAATAAAGGACGGACAGGATATTAAGACAAAAAACAGCTATTTCTTCGAGGAACAGCTTCGGAATGACGATAAATATCCTGTTTTCCTTGACGGAAACCATAGTATCGTAAAAATAACAAATACAAATGCAAATGAAGGAACTCTCATTGTTGTGAAGGACTCCTATGCGCATACTATAGTGCCGTTCCTGTCGCAGAATTACAGAAATATAATAATGGCTGATCTGCGCTATTATAAAAAGGATATTTCCGCTCTTGCAAAAGAGGAAAACGCAGACGAGGTACTGTTGCTGTACTCACTCGATAATATTGCATCGGATCCGTATTTATCAAATCTTTTCTGATACTATGAGGTGAACAGAATGTCAGGATTGAAGAACAAGCATAAAGCAATTGTATATATCATTCTTTCGGCATTCTGTTTTGCGGTTATGAACCTTTTTGTGCGAATGTCGGGAGACTTGCCTGCTTTTCAGAAAAGTTTTTTCAGAAACTTAGTCGCTGTTTTCTTTGCACTGGCTGTTATACTTAAAAAGAAAACAGGCTTCCGATGGAACAGGGGGGATCTGAAATACCTTCTTCTTAGATCGGGTATCGGCACTGTGGGTATTGTATGCAATTTTTATGCACTCGGACATATACCGCTCTCAGATGCATCAATACTGAATAAGATGTCACCGTTCTTTGTAATAATATTTTCTCTTATAATTCTTAAGGAAAAGCTGACGTTTATTCAAGGCTCGGCGGTATTTATTGCATTTATAGGAAGTCTGTTTGTTATAAAGCCGTCATTTCAGAATATAGATGTACTGCCCTCGGCTATCGGGCTTTTCGGAGGAATGTGTGCGGGCTTTGCGTATACAATGGTGCGTATACTCGGCAAAAGGGGAGTGAACGGCTCTGTAATAGTGCTGTTTTTTTCCGGATTTTCTTGTCTGTCGATGCTGCCGTTTCTGATATTTGACTTTCATTATATGGAGTGGTGGCAGCTTCTTATGCTGCTCGGAGCAGGACTTGCCGCAGCAGGCGGACAGTTCAGCATTACCGCAGCGTATTGTCATGCGTCTGCAAGGGAGATATCGGTATATGATTATTCGCAGATAATCTTTGCAACTATGCTCGGTTTTATTTTCCTGAATGAAATTCCCGATTTTTACAGTATTATCGGATATATTGTGATATGTGCTATGGCACTGTTCATGTTCTTTTACAATAACCGTAAAGATAAAGAATCGCTGCTGCAAAGCAAAAGCCGATGAAGGTCTGATATTTACCTTCATCGGCTTTTACTAATATCAAATAGACCTGACGACAAACTTTGGCGTTAAATTCCGCATAACTTTGTTGTCAATCCTCGGAATACACAAAGTATTCCTGCGGCCGGCAAGCGCAGTGAAACAAGTGCCCTTGGGGTACTGCCGGTGTCGATT
>CACXGH010000012.1 GCA_902767175.1 uncultured Ruminococcus sp. | reverse complement strand
TACCGAAAAAGTTATTGTTACACATAAGACATTTCCTCCTTTGATTGATTACATTCCATATTACGCAGAGAAAATGAAAGTGTTACAACTGTATTTACTGTAAGTCATTTTTTATTTTTTTCAGGGCAGCTTTTTCGAGCCTTGATACCTGAGCCTGACTTATTCCTATATCATCGGCTACCTCGACCTGTGTTCTGCCCTTTAAATAGCGCAGAACGAGTATTTTCTTCTCACGCTCTCCAAGTGAGCTGACGGCTTCCTTGAGGGCTATTTCGTCAAGCCAGCTTCTGTCATCATTGCTGTCGCCGATCTGATCCATTACATAGATCGTATCGGTGCCGTCTGAATATACAGGCTCATACAGTGAAATAGGCTCAACGATGGCTTCAAGCGCAATTACGACATTTTCCTTCGGCAAGCCCAGCGATGAAGCTATTTCCTCAATAGTCGGCTCTCTGTCGTTCAGTTTTACGAACTCCTCCTTGACCTGCATTGCTCTGTAGGCAATATCACGCAATGAACGGCTTACTCTGACGGAACTGTGGTCCCTGAGGTATCTCTTTACCTCTCCGATTATCATTGGCACTCCATAGGTGGAAAACCGCACGTCCTTGGTGCAGTCAAAATTATCTATAGCCTTTATTAGTCCTATACAGCCGACCTGAAAAAGATCATCGGGGTTTTCTCCCCGGCCTGAAAAACGGGTAACTACGCTCAGAACAAGCCGCAGATTGCCGTTTATCATTTCTTCTCTCGCTTTTTTCTTCTCCGAAGGTGTACCTTCATTTATACTTTTTAAAAGCTCCTGCTTTCTTTTTTCGGATAATACAGGCAGCTGTGCGGTGTTTACTCCGCATATCTCGACTTTATTGAACAGAACAGATCAACCTCCACTTTTTGCTTTTAGCAGTTGTTTGGTTTCAGAAATAACGGCTTCTTAAGGAAGCGCTGATTAAATCCGGTGCCTGTATTGCGGTAGCAATTTTTTCGTCAGGTTGTGCAAAAATACCGCAGGCAACCTGTCGGTTGTCAAGAAATTTTTCAGCAAGATGGCGGAAAAAGGGCAAGCAAGACAGGTGCTGAGCCGTAAGGCGTGATTTATTCAGCGATTTCTTAAAATCAAAACAATATCAGTGAGTTTATTATTGTCAATCTGTGTTAATAAAATACAAAGAGCCGATATGTTTCCATACCGGCTCTTGTCAATGTTTAGTTTTGTTTAGCCCTCTGTGGGAGCGCCTACAGGACAGACACCTGCACAAGCGCCGCAATCGAGACAAGCGTCAGCGTCGATCTCGTACTTGCCGTCGCCCTCAGCGATAGCACCGGCGGGACATTCTGCTGCACAAGCACCGCAGGAAATGCAGTCATCAGTAATTTTGTAAGCCATAAAAATGCCTCCTTTATTTTTGTTTCATGTATTATATCATAAAATCTTTGAATAATCAATATTTATTCGGATTTTTATTCGTGAAAACTGAAAATCTTTCTCTTGTTCTTTTTGTAAAAAAAGATAATTTTTTGCTTACTTTATAAAATATGGATCGTTGTCGGAATATATCATACGGCAGTAAATTAATTATCATAAAATTGTATTTACTTTTATACTTTGATATGATAAAATGTTATAGTAATAAAATATCAGTATGAGGGAGGCCTTAAAATGAATACCAAAATCAAAAATGAAAATACAGACGCTTTATTCAATGCGATTCTGACCCTCAGAACTGTAGAGGAGTGCTATGCTTTCTTTGATGACCTCTGTACCGTACCGGAGCTTAAAGCAATGTCACAGCGCTATGCAGTTGCGAGAATGCTTGATGCGGGCGAAATATATACTAAGATCGTTGATCAGACAGGCGCAAGTACGGCTACTATAAGCCGTGTGAACAGAGCATTGAACTACGGCAGTGACGGCTATGCGCTGACAATAGAACGTATGAAGGACGAAAAAAAGAATGAAGGAGAATAACAGTGGGTGCTGTATCTTATTCTTATTTTGCTGAATTTTACGATGCTCTTACCCTGAATGCAGGATACGATAAAAGAGCGGATATGCTCATGGAGATATTTGCCCGTCATGAGCATGAGCCGGGGCTTACTCTTGACCTTGCCTGCGGAACAGGCAGTCTGACACTTGAACTGAGCAGAAGGGGAGTGGATATCTTCGGAGCAGACGCTTCCTCGGAGATGCTGTCAGTAGCCCAGCAGAAATTTGCCGAGGACGGAAGACAAACACTGTTTCTGTGCCAGAAAATGCAGGAGCTTGAGCTTTACGGAAGTATTAATACCTGTATATGTACACTTGACAGCATTAACCATCTTTCATCATCTGCCGATGTCGTTAAGACATTCAGAAGGGTAGCAGAATACCTCGATGATGACGGATTGTTCGTTTTTGACTGCAACACTGTCTATAAACATAAGGTCATTCTTGGTGATAACTGCTATATTTACGATATGGAGGGTGTATTCTGCGCCTGGCAGAATAATTACATAGAGCATAACAACAGAGTTATTATTACACTTGACTTTTTTGAGCCTGAGGGAAGGCTCTATAAAAGAAGCTCCGAGCAGTTTTCAGAGAGAGCCTATACAAGAGCACAGATGAAAGAAATGCTTGAACAGGCAGGACTTTATATCGAGGCGGTTTATGATGAGAATTATCTGGCAGAGCCGAAAGATGATTCTCAAAGAGAAATTTATGTAGTAAGGAAGATATTATCATGAGCAATGACAGAATTATTCGCTGTATCACATCTGACGGGGCAGTTATGGCTTGTGCCGCAGATACAACAGATCTGGTTTATACGGGAGCAAGGATACATCTGACATCTCCTGCGGCAAGTGCCGCACTCGGCAGACTCCTGACGGCTGCCGCAATAATGGGCGCACAGCTCAAGCAGGAAAATGCGAGCATAACACTGAGAATAAAGGGAGACGAAAGCGAAACAGGCGCCGTTATTGCAGTTTCCGACAGCAAGGGAAATGTCAAAGGCTATGTACAGAATCCCGACTGTCCTACAGAGTATTATCCGAACGGAAAGCTGAATGTAGCAAAGGCTGTTGGAAAAACGGGAATACTCAACGTAATGCGTGACTACGGTACAGGCGAGCCTTATGTCGGACAGGTACCGCTTGTTTCGGGAGAGATAGCCGAGGATATTACAAACTATTATGCCGCAAGCGAGCAGATTCCTACTGTATGTGCTCTTGGGGTTCTTTTGGATAAGGAGGATCATCAGGTGCTTTTAGCAGGAGGTCTGCTCATACAGCTTCTTCCCGGAGCAGGTGACGACACGATAGATAAGCTTGAAAAGAATGTATCCGAGCTTGAGCCTATGACAACAATGCTTGCAAAGGGTATGAGCATGGAAGAAATCTGCAAAACGGCTCTGAAGGGCTTTGATGTTGAGATACTTGATGAAACACCCCTGCGGTATGCCTGCTCATGCAGCCGTGAAAAGATCATAGATGCCTTTTCAACGCTCAGTGATGACGATGTGCGTTCGCTTGCCGATGAAAAAGGATATGCTCAGGCTATATGTCACTTCTGCAAGAAAAAGCACAGATTTTCCAGACTCCAGCTTGAACAGATAATTAAAGCAAGACACAGTGATGACAGCGGTACAGGAAACGATGTTATGAAGGACAGCACAGACACAAAAGAGGACAAATAATAATATGCACCGGCAATTCCGTGAATGCGGAAATTGCCGGTGCGCTTTTTCAGTGATTTCTTTTATCCGTACACAGATGTAAGCCCGTAGTATTCCTCTAAGGTCAGACCTGATCTCGTTATTTCCTCAGCCTTGCTTTTTCCGATATATCTTATGTGCCACGGCTCATATTTATAGCCCGTGACAGCTGTCTTATCCTTAGGATAACGGATTATAAAGCCGAATTTAAAGCAGTTTTTTTCAAGCCATATTGCTTCGGGAGTTCCTGCAAAAAGGTCTGAGGTACTGTTTACATCAATAGCAAGACCTGTCTGGTGTTCAGAATGTCCCGGACGGGCTGATGCAAGGTCGGCAAGCTCAACACCTCTGTCGTTTACAAAGAAATGGTATGTGAAATCCTGTGTGTCATAGCTTCTGAAGCCCGATTTGATCCATAAGCTTATACCGTCCTTTGCGGCAGCGGCTGTCATTTCGTTGAATGCCGAAACCGTTTCATCGGTCAGACCGTTTCCATAGTCTCTTGGCAGGTTATATGTTTTGTTTACTATTATGATGTCATCAATATATGTTACTCCGTCAATTGTGACGGGCTTTTTTATTTTTACAGGCATTACTTTACTCCATTCCGAATATATTTTGCTGCTTCTTTCTATATGATAAGAACTGAATCTCACATAGTATACCGTACCGGCTTTCAGCCCTTTAACAGTAAGCTCCGTATCAGTCGTTCCGATAACATTTGTCTGTTCCTCGGGATATTTTCCTCTTTCCCAATACTGCACGATATATCCATCGGCACCTTTGACCTTATCCCAGCTTATCGTGAATGACGCATAGCCTGCCTGCACCTTTGTGCTGCTTTCAGGCTCTGCACTGCTGTTTTCTCCGGGCTTCGGGCTTTCCTCTGAAATATTGCTCGTTTCACTCTGCTCAGCTGAGCTTTTCTCCGTCTCAGAGCTGCTGTTCTGATACGGCTTTTCAGAATGGTAGGATACCTCGCTGCTGTTATCGTTCTGATCGCTTTCGGAACTGTGAGTTTCTTTATCACTTTCCTCTGAAAAAGTGCTTTCAGGTATGCCTGGCAGGACTGCTTCTCTGCTCTTTTCATCGTACTGTGAGTTAATTATCTCAGGAATGCTTTCATCTGTATTCTGCCGTGATGCCTCACTCTCTGTACATGATGAACTGCTTTCAGGAATGAAGGAAAACTGCATATCCTGTTCTGCTGTACTTGGCTTTGGCACGTCATACGGGGTGTCGCCGTTATCGGCATAGACCTGTGTATATTTTATTGTACCGTTGTCCGTGCCATTGATACTTTCGCCTTTTTCTGTATTCTTACCTGACGAGCATGATGCGAAAGTCAGTACCATTGCACAGAGCAGCAGAATAATTCCTGTCCTTTTCATTTATACTTCCCCCCCGATACCTCCCGAAAAGGAGCGTTCGTGTTGTTTATTTTTATTTTAACGGTTAGTTTTATCTAAGTCAATATCTTATTTTTCAGTTTGGCTTATCAGAGACGATATTTCTCATATTGGTTAGATTATGGTGTTTTTTCAGTCTGTTTTTTCCGTCAGAAAGCTCACTGTACCTGATCTTGCCTGAGAGAAGAATCAGAGCGGCAAGGTTAGGAATAGCCATAATGCCGTTAAGTGTATCGGACAGCTCCCATACAAGTGACAGACTTGTTATACAGCCGATAAAGGTAAATATGATATACAGTATTCTATAGACATAAATGTATTTTCCGCCTGTGAGGTATTCAAGGCTTTTTTCTCCGTAATAAGACCATGACACAAGTGTTCCGAAAGCGAAAAGCACTATCGACAATGACATGAACAGTCCTCCTGCACTGCCGAGAGCCTTTTCAAATGAAAGTGTACTGAGCTGTATACCGTCAAGTCCGTTTATATCACAGTCTGTCGTAAGAATACACAGCGCCATAAGCGTACACAGGACGATAGTATCCACAAATACCTGAAATACACCCCAATATCCCTGCTTGTACGGATCATCTGTCTCAGCGGCAGAATGAACGATAGGGGAAGTGCCGAGACCTGCTTCGTTGGAGAAAACACCCCTTGAAATACCGTATTTTATCGCACGGGACATAACACAGCCTGCAGCACCTCCCGAAACGGCACGGATATCGAAAGCCTGTGTGATAATGCTTGCAGCAGCAGAGGGAACACGGCTGTAATTTATTGCTATAACGGCAATGACGCCTATAAGATACAGCCCTGTCATAACGGGAACAAGCTTTTCCGTAATGCCTGCTATTCTGCCGATACCGCCGAAAATGATAAGCCCTACAATAACGGAAAGAATGCCTCCGCTTATGAATGTCGGTATTCCGAAGCTCTGTTTCAAAGCCCCTGCAACGGAGTTGCTCTGTGTCATATTGCCCATTCCGAGAGCCGCTAAGGTACAGGCTGCGGCAAATACAACAGCAAGCCATTTGCAGCCGAGTCCCTTATCTATATAATACATAGGTCCTCCGACATATTTTCCGTTTTTTCTTATTCTGTACTTTACTCCGAGTACATTTTCGGCAAAAACCGTTGCCATACCGAAAAATGCGGCTATCCACATCCAGAAAACCGCTCCTGCACCGCCTATAGATACGGCATTCGCCACACCGACAATATTTCCCGTGCCTACCGAGCCTGCAAGGGCAGTAGAAACAGCCTGCAGAGGCGAAATGCCCTCTTTGCTTTTATCCTTGCCGTTTTTTCTGAAAAGTGACATAAAGGTGCTGTTCCACCATTTCTTAAAGCCAAACAGCTGAAAGCACCTCAGCTTTACAGTATAGAATACACCCACACCCACCAGCAGAAGCAGCATATACGGTCCCCAGACAAGATTATTTATCCTTGCATTGACAGCCTGAACAAATTCCACACGAACACCCCTTTTCGGCAATTATATGCACGGAAAGGGGGAGATAAAACAAAGCGGCAGCACTGTACCGTATGCTGTCGCTTAATATATCTGAAACCGCTGTTATTTTTTATTGTCGGGGACAGGATATTGGAGTATTTTTCGTTCCTCATCGGACAGTTCAAGGATATAGTCCGAAGAAACATGATAAAGCAAAGCAAGCTGTTTTATCATATGGGCAGGTATTTCTATCTTGCCCAGCTCATACTTGCTGTAATATTCCTGTCTTATATTTAGATACTCCGCTATATATTTCTGCGTATAGTCATTGTCGTTCCTAAGCTCTTTCAGCCGTTTGTAATAATAGCCCACATCTTGACAGCTCCGTATATATAATATGTACAAATTTTATCAAATAATGAAAAATCGTATTGACTTTAGGTCATATATAACCTAAAATCTCTTAATTAATTATAACAAGCGTCGATGTCCCCCGAGTCTCGCCTGCCGGCTCGGTCGGTGCTTCTGCCTTCGGCAGAGGTGTCCACCGGAC
>CACXGH010000011.1 GCA_902767175.1 uncultured Ruminococcus sp. | reverse complement strand
GTGTCCGGTGGACACCTCTGCCGAAGGCAGAAGCACCGACCGAGCCGGCAGGCGAGACTCGGGGGACATCGACGCTTGTTATAGCATCACCGCTGCTGTCTGTATGATAAGAACCGGCAGCGAGGTTAAATGATCTCGGCTTAGCCTTTGTTGCTGAGGTAAATACATCTACCTGTACATCGTTTTTTACATCTGCCTGATAGAATTCGCTGTAAGGAATGTTCATCAGCAGGTACGCAGCCTGTTCCTCGTCTTCTGCTGCAGCTACACCGATCGCTCCCATGCCTGCAAGCATTGCGGCAGCAAGGCTTACAGCAAGATACTTGTTTGCTTTCATTGTCTTTCTCCTTTCGACATGACGAATTTTACGGCCCAACCAATTAGATATATCTAACCATTAAGCCGAAATAATAGTCAGAGATTATCTCACTGACCGTTGACAGTTTAACATATCTAACTCTTTTTGTCAAGATTTTTTTTATTACGCAAGACCGTACAAAACGCTTCACACCATTGTTCTCATTTGTTCTCCTTGTCAGATTATATGAAATAATCTTTGTTTCTCATAAAAGGTAAAGGAGCTTTGTTGATTTAATATTTATTAGCAGATAGAATTATCTGAATAAAAAATAAATTTCCCCTTGACAAATCGACTGTGAATAAATATAATTAAAACAGTTAGACGACTCTAACTTGTGTAAATCATTGTAGTTTCCGGATCTGCGGTAATACTGTGCCGCTGATCCGGCAAAACTATAACAGAACACAAAACACAAATGCACCTAAAGGTCATTTGAGAAATAAATCATTCAGGAGGCAGCTATGAATTATTCGGAAATTGAAAAAGTATTTGCAAGACAGATCATTGACTCCCGCGGAAATCCCACAGTAGAGGCTGAAGTAACACTCGTTGACGGTACTGTTGCAAGAGGCACATCTCCCAGCGGTGCATCAACAGGCGAGTTTGAAGCATTGGAGCTGCGTGACGGAGATAAGTCAAGATACGGCGGCAAGGGTGTACAGAAGGCTGTAGACAATGTCAATAATATAATAGCCCCTGCTTTGGTCGGTACTGACGCTTCGGATATTTATGCGGTAGATAAGATCATGACAGATCTTGACGGAACGAAAGACAAGAGTAAATTAGGAGCTAATGCTATCCTTGCGGTATCTATTGCAGCAGCAAGAGCAGCCGCACAATCACTCGATATTCCTCTTTACAGATTTCTTGGCGGTATACAGGGAACTACCCTTCCCGTACCGATGATGAATATTCTTAACGGCGGTGCTCATGCAACAAATACAGTCGATACACAGGAATTTATGATAATGCCTGTAGGTGCTCCGACATTCAGCGAAGCACTGCGCTGGTGTACAGAAGTATTCCATTCTCTTGCTAAGATATTAAAGAGCAGAGGTCTTGCAACATCGGTCGGTGATGAAGGCGGATTTGCTCCGAATCTTTCATCTGACGAAGAAACGATAGAAACTGTTCTTGAAGCTGTAAAGGACGCAGGTTATGAGCCGGGCAGCGACTTCATGATCGCTATGGATGCGGCTTCTTCAGAGTGGAAAAGTGAAAAAGGCAAAGGTTTCTATCATCAGCCCAAGTCAGGAAAAGACTTTACAACTGACGAGCTTATTGATCATTGGGAGGCTCTTGTTGACAAGTATCCGATCATTTCAATTGAAGATGCGCTTGACGAAGAGGATTGGGAAGGCTGGTGCCGTCTGACAGAGCGCCTCGGCAAAAAGGTACAGCTTGTCGGTGACGACCTTTTTGTTACTAATACCGAAAGACTTTCAAAAGGCATTGCCAACGGCTGCGCTAATTCAATTCTTATCAAGCTTAATCAGATAGGCAGCGTTTCAGAAACTCTCGAAGCAATAAAAATGGCTCATAAAGCAGGCTATACAGCCATTTCATCTCATCGTTCGGGTGAAACTGCAGATACAACGATTGCTGATCTCGCTGTTGCTCTCAACACCTGCCAGATAAAAACAGGTGCACCAAGCAGAAGTGAAAGAGTCGCAAAGTATAATCAGCTTCTCAGAATTGAAGAACAGCTTGGCTCTGCAGCAAAATATGCCGGTATGAGTGCTTTCAATGTAAAGAAATGATCTCATATAACAGATCAGGCACCTTTTGTCATATTTTTTAATAATACCTTATAACAAAACGAACCGTCTCCTTTTTATCAGGTGATCGGTTCGTTTTTTCGATAAGCAAAAAATATTATTCTTTGGTTATCAATAACAAAAGTTAATGATAGATTTAGATATATTCTACATTATTGAAGTATTTTCTTGGTGTCAGGAAATATTGTTGCAATTCCAATTTCAGTGTATTATAATTAGTTAGAGCAGTTTAACTATTTTGTAAAAGCAAGCTTAATCGTATAGAGAGGAGTATAGCTGATGTTCTGGGACAGGGCGGCTATTTTTTACGATTTTTTTGTAAAATACATCAACAGAAGAACACATAAAGCACTTATCAAAGAGACCGAAAGGATTTTCAATAATTCGGATATAGTCCTTGAATGTGCCTGCGGAACAGGAATGCTGAGCGTTCCTGCCGCAAAAAAATGCAAGCATCTGACAGCTACTGATTTTTCCGAAAAAATGCTGAAAAAGGCTCAGAAGAACTGCCGGAAATACACTAATGCAAGCTTTATTAAGGCAGATATTTTCAGTCTGCCTTTTAAAGACAACAGTTTCGATAAGGTTATGGCAGCAAATGTCATTCATTTGCTTGACGAACCTATGAAGGCACTCTCAGAGCTTTGCAGAGTATGCAAAACAGGAGGTCGGCTCATTATTCCGACATATATCAACCGCTCTGAAAGCGGCAAAACAAACGGATTTGCAAGAACTGTTGGAAAAGCAGGCGCTGATTTCAAGCAGCAGTTCACTTTTGAAAGCTATAAGGAATTTTTTAAAAATGCAGGTTACGGCAAGGCTGACTATTCTTTGATCGAAGGCAGAATACCATGCGCTCTGGCTGTAATAACTATAGAAAAATAATATTATACTAAGGAATCGCTGAATAAAACACGCCTATCGGCTCAGCAACTGTCTTGCTTGCCATTTTTCCGCAATCTCGCACAAAAACCCATTGACAACCGACAGGCTGCCTGCGGTCTTTTTCACAACCTGACAAAATATTTCTAACGCAATACAGGCACTGTATTTAATCAGCACTTCCCTGATGCTTCCCTGCGGTACTGCTTATGCTGTACCGCTTTATAAGAAATATAAGTTAGATATGTCTAACAAGAAAGGAAATGATCAATGTCTGTCAGAGGAAAACTATTTACTGTGTTTACACGAAAAACGCAGAACATCAACCCTATCGCCTACCCTGATGCAATAGCGAAAATGAAAAAAATGTCTGAGGGCTACATCAATGAAAAAGTCCCTAAGGGCTGTAAGCTCGGGAAATTCTCAACCGCAAACGGTTCAAGATATGAGATCGTTACAAGAAACGGCTGTGAAGGGAAAAAATATATTTTATACTTTCACGGCGGTGCTTATGTTACAGGACTTTTATCAATGTACCGCAGGTTTGTAATGGGGCTTTCCGAAAATATTACAGGAGTGCTTTCTGATTACAGCCTTGCACCCGAGAGCAAGTATCCGACACAGCTTGATGAAGCATACGATGTATGGAATGATCTTACGCAAAACCGGAAGATCAACCCTGATGATATTATTATCGGCGGTGATTCTTCCGGAGGAAACCTGACTCTTGCATTTATGCTCAGACTTCGTGACGACGGAAGAAAGATGCCTTGCGGCTGCTTCCTTTTGTCTCCGTGGACAGATATGCTGATGACGGGCAAGAGCTACGATACACATTACTGTGATGATGCTCAGATCGGTGAGTATAAAGCCGTACTCACCGAAGAAAAACGCAGAAAACTGATAAACAGTGACTTGTTTTGCTTTGTAGGTGACGGTGACAGGAAAAATCCTTACATCTCTCCCCTTTACGGCGAATTCATCGGTTTTCCGCCTGTTTTTTTCTGTGTCGGAGAAAATGAAATGCTGCTTGATGATACACTTGCTGTAAAAGCTAAAATGGATAGGTCAGGCATTCACACAGTTCTTGAAAAACAGCCAAAAATGTTTCACACATATATTCTTTGCATGAACTCTATGCCTGAAAGCAAACGTTCATACAATGAACTTAAAAAATTTGTCAAGGAGTTGATCTGAATGAAAAAAGTAAAAAAAACGTCCGGCTTTTCAAGGCTGATGAATTATGCGGGAGGATTCAGGTATCTAACCTATGCCTCTTGGGTGCTGTCCTTTATCAGCTCGATCATAGGACTTCTCCCCTTTATTTACATTTTTCGTATAATTAAAGAGGTAATCAAAACAGCACCTGATCTCAGCAAGGCTGATACAATTATTCATAACGGTATTATGGCAGTAGTGTTCTCGGCTGCAGCATTAGTAATCTACTTTTGCGCACTTATGTGCTCTCATGTCTCGGCATTCCGTATAGGCAGCAATATAAAGCGAGATCTGTTAAGACATATTATAAAACTGCCTCTTGGTTTCTCTGATGAAATGGGCAGCGGAAAAATCCGCAGTATCATAAACGAATCATCAATTGCTGCCGAAACCTATCTTGCTCATAATCTTCCCGATATGGCAGGTGCAATAGCTGCTCCTCTCGGTATGACGGTTCTTATGTTTGTTATAGATTGGCGTTTCGGACTGATATCTCTCCTGCCGGTAGTTCTTGCCTTTATGTGCATGATGAAAATGATAGGACCTGCAATGCAGGAAGATATGCGGCTTTATAATAACGCACTCGAGGAAATGAATAACGAAGCTGTTGAATATGTCCGTGGAATCCCTGTTGTAAAAACCTTTGGTCAGACCGTGCATAGCTTTTCACGCTTTAAGGCAACTATTGAAAACTATGATAAGTTCTGCATTGCATACACCAAGCGAATGCGCCAGCCCATGCTTTTCTTTATGGTATTCATCAACAGTGCATTTGCATTCCTGATAGCTCTCGCCATGATACTTTCAGGAGGCGGTGCCAATATAACAGGCGATATACTTCTTAATTTCATTTTCTACACAATAATCACGCCCGTAATAACAACAACACTTCAGCGTGTTATGTTCATGAGCGAAGGAAATATGAAAGTAGACGATGCTTTTGAACGCATTGACTCTATTCTTGATCTCAAACCGTTTGAGGAAGTAAAAGAAACAAAGTCACCCATGGATCATTCAGTTAGGTTTGACCATGTATCATTCAGCTACAATAACGACACAAAAGCGCTAAGTGACGTGTCATTTACAGTGAATCAGGGACAGACACTTGCGTTGGTCGGTGCATCGGGCGGAGGTAAATCCACTGCCGCAAGCCTTATAGCAAGATTCAGAGATGTCAGCGAAGGCTCGATTACAATTGGCGGCACAGATATCCGTGAAATGGATAAAACAGAGCTTATGAATACAATAGCCTATGTTATTCAGGACAGCAGGCTTCTTAAACGTTCTGTTAAGGAAAACGTAAAACTCGGCAGACCCGACGCCTCCGATGAACAGGTGCTTGACGCACTTAAAAAGGCTCAGTGCAGCGACATACTCGAAAAGCTGCCTGATGGTGCGGATACCGTGATCGGCACAAAGGGAGTATTTCTGTCGGGCGGAGAGCAGCAGAGAATAGCAAGGGCGATACTCAAAGATGCGCCTATAGTTATTCTTGATGAAGCTACAGCCTTTGCTGACCCCGAAAACGAATACCTTGTTCAGCGCTCGTTTACAGAGCTTGCAAAAAACAAAACTGTCATAATGATAGCTCACCGTCTTTCAACCGTCAAAAACTGTGACAATATCATTGTGCTTGATAAGGGCAGGATTGCCGAACAGGGCAGCCATAACACCCTCATAACAAAAGGCGGTATATATCAAAAAATGTGGAAGGATTATCAGTCATCAGTTTCATGGAAGGTGGGAAAAGAAAATGAAAAATAAGATTATGCGAAAATATGCTATGTCCGAGGAAGGTGCCAAAGGCTTCGTTCTGGCAGTTATAGCCTGTGTACTATCCGATATAGCCTTGATGCTGCCCGTGAGCCTTCTGTATTTTATGACGGGCGATATGCTCGAAAACCGAATTGACAGTGGAAGAATCGCATTCTATATAACAGGCATTGCCGTTTCCCTTGTTCTGATATATATTACGCAGTTCCGGCAGTATAACGCAACCTTCTTTTCCACCTATAAGGAATCGGGTATCAGGAGAATTACCCTTGCAGAATCATTACGCAAGCTCCCTCTGTCTTTTTTCGGGAAAAGAGATCTTTCCGATCTTACAACGACCATTCTGAATGACTGTACTGTTATCGAGCATACATTCTCTCATCAGGCTGCACAATATTACGGCTCTATCATATCAACTGTAATTATTGCTGTATCACTGTTTTTCTTCAATTGGCGCATGGCGCTTGCCGCAGTATGGGTGCTGCCTGTTTCCTTACTTGCCGTACTGCTGTCGAAGAAAGCACAGAACTTCTTCAATCGGCGCAAAAATAATATAAGAATAAGATCCGAGGAAGGGTTACAGGAGGCTATTGAAACACTCCGTGACCTTAAAAGCAATAATGCCGAGCAGAAATACATTGACGGGCTTGATGATATCATTAAGGAGTATGAGAAAAAATCTATTGCAGCAGAGCTTGGAGTGGCTGCATTTGTAGTACCTGCACAGATGTTTCTGAAAATAGGTATAGCAACGACCGCTCTTGCAGGAAGTGCGCTGCTTATAAACGGTGAGCTGAATATCATTTCCTTTTTCATGTTCCTGCTTTTAGTCTCAAGGCTTTATGAGCCGATGAACGGCACGCTGATCAATCTCGGCGCACTGAATGCGGCACAGGTTAATATTGACCGTACGAATGCGATGAATGATACTCCTAAGCAGTACGGCAAAACTGATTTTTCCCCTGAAAGCTATGACATTGTTTTCGACCATGTCGGATTTGAATACACAAACGGTGAGACTGTGCTCAAGGACGTAAGCTTCACAGCTAAACAGGGTGAAGTAACAGCCCTGATCGGCCCTTCCGGCGGCGGTAAAACGACAGTTTCACGGCTTGCGGCAAGATTCTGGGACGCAGGAAAGGGAAAGATCACCTTCGGCGGCGAAGATATTTCAGGCATAGACCCTGAAACTCTGCTGAAATATTATTCAATTGTATTTCAGGATGTTACGCTTTTCAACAATACTATTATGGAGAATATCCGTGTCGGAAAACAGAATGCTTCAGATGAAGAGGTTCTGACTGCAGCAAGGCTTGCCAACTGTGACGAATTCATCAAACGGCTCCCAAACGGCTACAATACTGTGATAGGAGAAAACGGAAGTGAACTTTCAGGCGGTGAACGTCAGAGAATTTCTATTGCGAGAGCATTTTTGAAAGATGCTCCGGTCATACTTCTTGATGAAGCTACAGCCTCTCTTGATGCCGAAAATGAAACACTGATACAAAGCTCCCTGTCGAGGCTTATACAAAACAAGACTGTCATCATCATAGCTCACCGAATGAGAACGGTTGCGGGAGCCGACAAGATAGTCGTAATAAATGACGGAAGATCAGATGAACAAGGCAGTCCGGAAGAGCTTATCCGCAGAGACGGAATATATTCAAGCATGATAAAGCGACAGACAGAAAGCACAGAATGGTCTATAGCATAATCTTTCTCAGACATATAAAATGCCATAATGTTGTAGGGCTTGTACCGCCTGTCGTTTTGGCCGGTGCTTATGCCTTCGGCATCAGCGGTTTTAGGCACGGAAATCAACTTTTAAAAACTGATAGATGAGAGAATATAAATTTCTTCTTCTAAAATCCGACTTGTGCTTTTATATTCACAGATTCAGTCAGCGGTTTTAGGAAAGGGGTATAGAAATAACCTCTTTCCGCCGGAAAAGGGTTTTCCCCATGTGACTGTCCCGGCAAAATTGATATCCTTGTCCCCATGAAATGTAATATTGTAATTTTTTGTCGAATATGGTAGAATTATGTGCAGTGCATACTTCATCATACCTGTTATATGCTATTGTCAATTAAATGCGTCACTTCTTAATTGATACTACTTCTATACAGGCGAAGGATATGATCTGAATGTCCTGCCTCATGCGAATAACCTATGCATCTGCGATACTATAAAAAGGTTTTATTCGTTTTATAGTATTTTAGTATTATCAGGCAAATCATCTATGTACCAAAAATCAAACAATTAAACGGAGGAATTAATATGCGACCTGTAAAAATTATAACTGATTCATGCTCGGATCTCGGACGGGAGCTGCGTGAAAAATATGATATCGACTATGCCCGTATGATGACTGTATATAACGATAAGCAGCAATGGGCAAGCCTTGATTTTGAGTATTACAGTCCTAAGGAACTATACGACATTATGCGTGCAGGAAACCGTATTACTACAACTCAGGTGCCTATGGAGGAGTTTGAAAGGATCTTTACTCATTACCTTGAAAAGGGCTTTGATATTGTTTATATAGGCTGCTCTCTTAAACAGTCAAGCTCTGTTAATGCTGCTGCGGTAGCTGCCCGTGATCTTCTGAGTAAATATGAGGGTGCTTCAGTTTACTGCATTGATTCGCTCAATGCCTGCATCGGTGAAGGAATGCTGGCTGTCCGTGCGGCTGAATACAGAGATGCCGGAGATGATGCACACGGGATAAACCGTAAGATACTTGCAGACCGGAATACCGTTCATCAGTACTGTACAGTTCACAGCCTTGATGCACTTAAAAGAGCCGGCAGAGTCAAAGCGTCATCTGCGTTTTTCGGCAATCTGTTAGGTGTAAAGCCCATTATTATTTCCGATGCCAACGGCGAGCAGACCCCTGTCAAAAAGGTAAAAGGCCGCCGGAATTCCCTTACAGAGATAGTCAATCTTCTTAAGGAAGCAGTCAAAGAACCTGAAAAGCAACGCATATATATTGCACACGCTGACTGTACCGAGGAAGCCGAGCAGGTCAAATCTATGATACAAGAACAAATTCCCTGCAAAGATATCTATATCGGTTATATCGGCCCTATAATCGGAGCTTCTATCGGTCCTGACGCCATAGCAGTTTTCGGATTTGGCGATGAAGTAACCTACACGGTTTAATTATTCTGACATACAAACCACCCTGTGATCAATCATGGTCACAGGGTGGTTTCAGTTATATGCAGTTAAATCAGTATGACTGAGATCTGATCAATTTGTTACAAAAACGGAAAAAAGCAAGGCTAAAAAATGTCATACATCTTCTTCTCTTATAAAGAGGCTCTGAATATTTCCGCTATATCCTCTTCTCTGAGAGGAGCCCATGCATTTTCAAGCCCTTCATTTACAGCCACATGATGAGCCATTTCGTTAATACGGCTTTCGTCTATGCCCACGTCTTTCAGGTGCATAGGAATACCGATAGATTCAAAAAAGCTGTATGTTGCATCAATAGCTTTATTTGCTATTTCAAATTTATCAAGCGTACTATCTATTCCGAACACATTTACACCATACTTAACAAAACGGCTGACTGTATTTTCATTCAATATATGCTTCATCCATCTCGGAGTGATTATTGCAAGTCCTTCGCCGTGAGTAATATCATAATAAGCCGATAGTGCGTGCTCCATTCCGTGACACGGCCAGCCGGAATCACTGTTTCCAAGAGCATATATAGCATTGCAGCCATAAGTGCAGTCCAGCATCATCTCTGCTCTTGCAGTATAATCCTCAGGGTTTTCAAGGCATTTCTTTACATTTACCATAAGGCTCTTAAGTCCCACCTCCATAAATCCGTCGTTCAGAAGAGTCGAGTCCTCACAGAAATACTGTTCCATAATATGATTCATAGCGTCTGCACAGCCTGCGGCAGTCTGCTTATCGGGTACTGTAAATGTATATGTCGGATCGAGAAAAGATACGGCAGGATAAAGGTGTTCGTCCATATAGCCGATCTTGTCATTAGTCTCAGTTCTTGAGATAACACCTCCGCAGTCGTATTCACTTCCTGTAGCTGCAAGGGTGATTATATCGACAATGGGCAGTGCGTCCTCAGCCTTTACCTTATAAGAGATCAGATCCCATGGGTCGCCGTCATATTTTGCTCCTGCAGCAATAGCCTTTGAGCAGTCGAGAACACTTCCGCCGCCCACAGCGAGAATTACATCAATATTATTCTCCTTGCATATCCTGACCCCGTCAAGCACACTCGGGTCATATTTAGGATTAGGCTGAATTCCGGATAATTCAAATATTTCCCGGTCTGCAAGAAGCTCCTTTACCTTATCATACAGTCCGATCTTTTTTATACTGCCTCCGCCGTAGGTCAGAAGCACCTTCTTACCGTAACCACTCATAACCTCAGGGAGTTTTGATATTACTCCCTTGCCGAAAATAAGCCTTGTCGGAGTCATGTAATCAAAATTCTGCATAATATTATCTCCTTAAATTGTTATTATACCGCTGCTCAATAGCATTATGGATATGCAGTTATATCTCACCGAAAATTCTTTATAACAGCATATCCATATCCTGCTTGGCAGGTGTTCCATTTAATATTTAATATTATCTGCTTTTTAATAATAGAATCACAGCAGCTTTTTAGTGCTCATTACACCGATTGCGATAGTAGAGGCATTGTGTATTGTAGCTGTAAGAGTAGGAGGCGCAATACCTGCTACACCCAGAGCGATCAATCCGCCGTTTACAGCAAGAATAGAACGATAATTCGATTGTATCCGTTTCATCATCTCCGTACTGAGCTTTCTGATAGTAATAATGCCATGCAGATCATCCTCCGAAATGGTGATATCGGCTATTGCCCAATATTTATGATGCTTCATCGGGTATCATCTCAATTCCGGAATTAAACAAGGAGCAAAGCTCCAACAAGCTCGCTTGATTGGAGCGAGCGATGCCGTCAACAGACGTCGGGGAGCTTTAGCTCCTGCGG
>CACXGH010000010.1 GCA_902767175.1 uncultured Ruminococcus sp. | reverse complement strand
CTGCATCGCACAGAGCGAAACGCTTAATGCTGCTCGGTTCCCCGCCTGACATGGTTCACGGTGTTCTGTCGCACAGCGCCTGCCCGACCGCATATTCAAGGGTATGAATCTGTCTTGTAACATCAGCAACCCTATTATACTATAATCAAATGAAAAAATCAACTATATTTTCTTTATTTTTTTGGAATACAGCACAGTTCACTGCCGCCTGAAGAGAATAATGCCAAGTACAGCCCCTGTGATTATTTTCCTTCTTCTTTGTCTGCGTTTTTTTCAACAGAAAGCTTGAAATACTTTCTTGCAATTGCTCCGCTGCTGTCCATAGCCTTTACGAGAATATTATATCTTGTAGCTATGAGCGGCTTTATCTCATTGACGGTGTTTTCTCCGAAATCCTGCTTTGTAAACCAGCTCTTTGAGAATGTCTTTTTATAGCATACCGCATAGGTGTAAGGCGGTTTTCCGCCCTTTGCAGAGGCGGTTACAGTCACTGTATCCCCGAGTCTGATATCAAGTGAGGACACCTCAGAGGTATTCTCAAAGTCACTGCTCTGTGAAACAGGAGCTTTTTTCTTTGAGCCGAAAATGGTAAAAGGGATAGTCATAACACCTGTAAAGTTTCCCATAAAGCTGATTCTTGCGTTAGCTGTACCCGGGTCTGTATTGTTTTCGTATTCTATAGTATAATCAACGCCCTCAATAAGAGTTGTCTCACCGAATTTTACAGCAACCTGCATTATGCAAGGCGCTCCGTTATAGTCGAATTCGGTATTGTCCGCAAAGAACGAAAGTGATCTTGCGTGAACAGGGACTATCTCAAATGTCCTTTCAATAACCCCCTTGAACTTTCCCTTGCCTGTTATTGTGACATGAGCTGTTCCTACATTCACATTGTCTGTAATCTCAACATCAAAGTCTGTATCGCTGCTGAGTACCCTGTCTCCTACATTGATGGAATACTTTGGGGTTATGGGACTTCCTGTGTATATATAGGTATTATTATCCAAGGCTGATTACCTCCGTATCGAATATCTTCGATATTATAGCACATCAAAATAAAAAAGTCACTCCGAAAGCACCGCTCAACATTGTGCAATTCATACAATCATTATTGCGGTGCTTTTCGTATCTGACTTAAAATTACAGCTTTTTTCGGGAAAAATCTATCATTTTTCCTGTTCTTAATTCTTTTTTGATAAAATTTCGTCTTTTGTCTTTGTGCAATTTCACGGTATTTTTATTTGCCTCATCTCAGACGGAAAAAGCGCATTCAAGACCTATTTTTATCATATCATTGAAGCTTGTCTCCCTTTCTTCAGATGAGCAGCTTTCTCCTGTAAGCGGACAATCCGATATAGTACAGACAGTCAGTGCCTTTTTGCCGAGTCTTGCAGCGTTGAGATAAAGAGCCGCACATTCCATTTCGGTTGCAAGTACGCCTGCCTTCCTCCATTCTATAAGGCTTTCCGAATCGTCATAGAAATTATCTGTCGTATATATCTGTCCTACATGAGCATTAATATTCAGCTCACAGGCTGCCTTAAAAGCCTTCATCAGCAGTTCAAAATCCGCTGTCGGAGCAGGAACACCGGGGAGCTTGTATTGTGATGCAAAGGAAGAATTGGTAGCTGCCGACATTGCGATAACTACATCTCTTACAGTAAGCTTTTCACTTACAGCGCCTGCTGTGCCTATACGGATTATATTATCTACATCATAGAATCTGAAAAGCTCATAGGAATAAATACCGATTGACGGAACACCCATTCCGCTTGCCATAACCGAAACAGGCTTTCCCTTATAGCTGCCCGTAAAGCCGAGCATTCCTCTGACCTTATTTACGAGCTTTGCATTGTCAAGAAAATTCTTTGCGATGTATTCAGCTCTCAGAGGGTCTCCGGGCATGAGCACTGTTTTTGCAAAGTCACCCTTTTCTGCGCTTATATGAGGTGTTGACATAGTTTTGCCTCCTGTTTATCAATAGCCTAATTTTTCGCCTGCGATAATTACCTTTATCCGGTTTTTATTTCTCTGAAAAGCGCTTACTGTATAGCTGCAGCAAATACGCTGTTCGCTTTTGCAGCCGTCACCGATGTCCGATGACGGGTTATTCAGCGATACGCACCTGCCCGTCTTTGCACAATAGGTATTGCAGTTCAGACGCATTGCGTTTTTCGGTGCAGCCGTTGTTCTCAGTCTGTCAAAGGCTTCATCAAAATTTTTGACTATTTTATTATAGCCTGCAATAACGACTACGCTTTTGGGACCGAACATTATTGCTGCTACTCTGTTTGAGTTTCCGTCCACGTTAAACAGCAGTCCGTTCTCTGTAATGGCATTTGCACTTGTCAGGTAAACGTCACTTGAAAAAGTTTTGCGGTATAATTCTTCTACTTCTTCACGGGTGATACCTTCTCTGTTTCGGTCGAGGTAGTTATAATCACCGTTTTTCAGCATTTCCGTAATACCGCACTGAGCAAGAGTTACAGATCCTCCGTGCGTTACCGTACAGCCGCTTTCAAGGAATTCCTTTACTTTGGCGCGCACCTGCTCGGCATTGCCGCAGTAGTAAGCGTCCATGTTGTTGCCCTTGAGTGCTTTGATAGTCCTTTCAATTATTGTCATGTCAAGCTCCTGCATAATAATGTCCTCCTGTTTATATTATTATCTCTCTTATGAGAGTACAGTCCTGAGTACGCTCCAATCGCTGCATAAATTAATTATGACAGCGGCCGTGATTATTTCAAGAAGAAATATCAAAGGTATTCCTATCATGAATTTCATGTGCTTTGTCTTATGGCGTATTATTTTCATGGTAATATACATCATCACGCAGCCGCTTAATGCTGCCGTAAAAAGAAGTGTCCGCTCGGGTATCCGCCGCTTGTGTGTTTTTGCCGCTTTTTTGTCGTATATCGTGATCAGCACGGCAATGATATTGGATACTGCTGCGTATGATAATATAAGATAATGATACCATGTCATATTATTATTCCCTGTCATAATTTTCTTAGTTATATTATATATTGCAGTAAAAATAAAATCAAGGTCGGGTTTATTATGAAAAAGATAATTCTTCGATTAGCTGTTGTATTTGTCATGATCTCTCTTTTGTGCGGTACTGTATGGTTTATATGCATTCGGCAGAATAACCGTGAGGAACAAAACTATTCCGAAAAAACCGGAAGCAGTTCAGAGCCGGAACCAACCGGAACAACTGAAAAAAAGGAGACAGAGATGAGAGCGGTCTGGATACCGTTTATGTCTTTGCAGTTATCGGAGGAAGAGAGGAACAGGGAAGGGTTTGAAAAGAAAATAAGTGAAATGTTTGATAATTGTGTTTCCCATAAGCTGAATACGGTAATAGTTCATGTCAGACCGTTCGGTGACGCAATTTATCCCTCAGAATATTTTCCGTGGACTCATATTCTCAGCGGAGAGCAGGGAAAGGGGCTTTCCTTTGACCCTCTCGAATGCATAACGGAGCAGGCACATAAAAGGGGGCTTGCTGTTCATGCATGGATAAATCCTCTGAGGATAAGTACAGGTAAAACTCCGCCAAAGCTTTCAGAGGATAATCCTTATGAAAAATGGAAGAATAAGGAAGGGTATTTTTTTAAATACAATGACGGAATTTACTATGACCCTTCAAATCCGGAGGTGAGAAAGCTGATAATAAACGGTGCAAGGGAGCTTGCGCAAAAATATGATATAGACGGTGTGCAGATCGATGATTACTTTTATCCTGAGGAAATGACCGGTTATGACAGAAACGCATACGATAAATATAAGGCATCAGTTGCGAATGGATATAAACCGCTCTCAATAGAGGAATGGAGAAAAAATAATATAAATATGCTTATATCGGGAATGTATGACGCTGTACACAGCGCAGGCAAGGGGATAGTATTCGGTATTTCTCCGCAGTGTAATTTTGACAACAATGAAAAGATGTCAGCCGATATTATAAGCTGGTGTACATCGGGAGGCTATGCCGATTATATATGTCCGCAGCTGTATGTAACAAATGAACACCCTGTCTTTCCGTTTGACGAGCTTGCGGACAAGTGGATACAGGTCGTAAAAAACAAGGATATCAGGCTTTACTTTGGTCTTGGCTTATATAAAGCCGGTACAGATGCTGACAGCGGCACATGGCTGAAAAGCAGCAATAACATAAGCGAACAGATAAGCAGTCTGAGACAAAAGGGAGCAAACGGTTTTATGCTGTATTCATATGAATTTCTTGATAAGCCCGAAACGCAGGAAGAAGTAAAAAATGCAATGGCGGAAATGGAATTAATGAATAATGAATAATTTAAGCCCATAATGTGCAATAAAAAAGACACGGTAAACTAACGAAAGAATACCGTGTCATAAAAATATAATAAAGCAGTCCGGCGCAGTGCCTGCGCTCTCAATTCGCGGTGCCGGAAATGCATAGCGGCAGTTTGTTGACCGCGCCTGAAAAATACGCAATAAGATTATACTATTTCTGACTGCGCAGTGCCTGCGCTCTCGATTCGCGGTGCCTGAAATGCATAGCGGCAGTTTGTTGACCGCACCTGAAAAATACGCAATAAGATTATACTATTTCTGACTGCGCAGTGCCTGCGCTCTCAATTTGCGGCGCCGGAAATGCATAGCGGCAGTTTATTGACCGCCTGAAAATACGCAATAAGATTATACTATTTCTGACTGCGCAAATCGTCCTGTGCGGTCACGCACCGAATAGGTGCGAGCTTTTTTGTAAAGCCTGTTCGGTCGAGAGCTTTGAGTGTGACGGGAATGATAATGAGCTGTATTGCTGTCATAATAGCGGCAGGCAGTACTCTCATTGTGCCGATTACAATAAAGTAATAGCCGATGAAATTATCTCCGTCAGGCTTGTACATCAGAATGGCTATCCACAGCGACGTGATAAACAGACTGACTATCCATTGATTGATGATAACGGCTGTAACTGTTTTGAATATGCTTTTGCTGTTCCTGAGCAGAAGTCCGTAAATTCCGCCTATCAGTGCGTATGTAATGGTTATAGGCGGATACCATGCTCCTACGGGATGCACTATGCACCCGAGAATGTCGCCGAGACCGTAAACGGCTATTCCTCCGAAAGCTCCGTAGAGATATGCCGCAATAATAACAGGGATAAATGACAGGTTGATCTTTATGGTACCTGTATGTATCTCTAAAATATTGAGTACGACCTCAGCAGCCATAAGTACTGCAAAGGTCGTAAGCACGATCGTGGTTTTGCGGATATTGCTTCTTTTTGTATTTTCCTGCATAAAAAAACCTCCTTATTTTACAGATTGCGCTGCAATAATAAGAAGTTTTACAAGCTTGATATTATTATTTACAGCGGGATGCAGCCTGTGTATCGCAAGTACTCTTTTCGTTCATGCGACAACTCCCCGTTCGCATGACACTATGTACCGCATTTCACGGTACAACGCACACAAGCTTACTCTGCACACTCAATATATCACTATAACCTTCGTTTGTCAAGCATTACATAAATATCAGAAATGTATTGCAACGAAATGGGCTGTCACACAGAGGTCTTTTATATTCGTGCGGCAGCCCTGAAAACAATTATCAGAAATATGCGTCCGGTTTTACGCTGAAGCCTGATTTGCTATATTCTTGGGGAGTATCAGATGTTTCAATGGAGAACATACATAAAACACTTCATTGAATACTGTCGTTTACTGAAAATTTTTCAGCATAGCAAGTGCCGCTGTGCTGCCCTCATAAACAGCCTTGAAAACCTGCAGAGTTCCGCCTGTACAGTCGCCTGCTGCATAGAGTCCGGGAATGCTTGTTTCCATTTTCTCATTTACCTTTATTCTGCCGTTCTCGGTTTCGGCACCTACCTTACGGGCAAGCTCACTGCTGCCTGCTACTCCGAGTGCAATAAAAACTCCGCTGAACGGCTGGCTTTCACCGTCATCAAAGGTAACGCTCTCTACCGTATTTTCACCGTCTACCGAAACAAGCTTTTTTTCTATTACACTAATATTTGCAGGTACATCGGCTGTCAGCTTGTTTCCGTTTGTAAGTATTGTAACACTTTCTGAGGTCTGTGCAAGCACCTGTGCTTCATGAAGTGCGTATTCTCCGCTGCCAATGACGCATACCTTTTTGTTTCTGTAGAAAAACGCATCGCATACGGCACAGTAGCTTACGCCCTTGCCTTCATGCTCCTGAATTCCCTTTATTTTAAGTGTCTTTCGTGATGCACCCGTTGCAATAAGCACCGCATCTGCATGATACTCGCCCTTATCCGTACCGACAACGGGTTTCATATCCATGTCGAACGTAAGGTCTACGACTTCTTCTTCGATAATTTTTACACCAAGTCTCTGAGCACCCTTTATTCCGTTTTCATAAAGCTGTTTTCCTGTGAGAGGCTCTGCAAAGCCGTAATAGTTTTCTATTTTTTCAGCCTTTTCAAGAGCACCTGCACCGCTTGATATTACCGTTACTTCAACCTTTCCGCTTCTCTGTAAATAGAGTGCGGCAGAAATACCTGCAGGTCCTGAGCCTATAATAATTGCCTTTTTCAATAATAACACCTTCCTTTTGTTTTTTGTTTTCTGATAGATTATTGTAAAAATACTGACTGAATATACAGTCAATGCAAAACGTATGTGGAACATCCGATTATACTGTTGTAGTATAAAATACATCTTTCAGCGCCGGAGGCGCACAGAATATTTGCATGATACGGGGAGAGGCTTTCCGTATTTATAGTCTTCGCAGCAGACAAATCATTCTTAAAAGTGTATGCTTTGTAAATAATAATAGTATTAATGACTGTGCATGGACTTCCCTTATGTAAAAAACCGACCGAAGGATATAACCTTCGATCGGCTTTTACAGCATTATCAAGGAGCGTATCAGAACTCGAACGGCTGCGGCTCTCCGCATCCGCAGGTGCCGACATATTTCGGCATGACCTTTCCGCAGTTCGGACAGGTCCATGTTCCGTCATTCGGAACATCTTTGCGGTTATTTACAACCTCTTCAGCTTTTCTGAGTATATCTGCTTCCTTTGCTTTTTTACCGAATAAACGTTTTTTCTCCTCTTTAACATTTTTGGGAGTGTTCTTTGATGCATTATTTACAGCAGGCGCGGGACTGTTGCTACTGTCATTGAAACGCATAGGTGCTGCGGGCGGCAGATCATCAAAGCGCATCGGAGAGGCAGGAGCATCGCTGAAGCGCATGGGCTGAGGCGGAGCAGCGGTTGTGTTTGCAGAGTTATCGGAAACATCGCTGAAACGCATCGGTGCTGCAGGCGGTGCATTGCTGAAATCAAAGGGATCAAGCGGTGTATTGAAGTCGTGGTCGTCACTGATATTGTTTGTAGCCTCGTTGTTGAAGGCGTTATCCTGATTGTGGATAAATGAAAGGTCAGGTGACTGATAGTTTGTGTTTGTATTCTTGGTGATATTATCGTTCTGAATATATCCGAACTCCTCAGCCTGAGATGTCGGAACAGTATCATTGTGTATCATAGGATTATAGCCCTGTATTGATGGTGCGACATTATTGAATTCTGCCATTTGCTCGGGGCTCATTTTATTTTTCGGCTCTGTCCCCGGTGCAATGTCCGGAAGTGATGAAGCAGGATCGTTTCCGAATTCTTCAGCAGGCTCACCGGCAGGCATAGGCGGCTCAAACTCAAAAGGCTTAGGCTCACCGCAGCCGCAGGTGCCGACATAGTTCGGCATGATCTTTCCGCAGTTGGGGCAGGTCCATGTATCGGGATCCTGATCAAGAGGTGTTACTTCAACCTCAAGCTTTTTCTTTCCGAAGAGAGTCTTTGT
>CACXGH010000009.1 GCA_902767175.1 uncultured Ruminococcus sp. | reverse complement strand
TCGCTCCAATCAAGCGAGCTTGTTGGAGCTTTGCTCCTTGTTTAATAAAAAAATCAGATTAAGGAGTGTTAACAATGGATTGTATTTTCTGTAAAATTATCAAGGGTGAGATACCTTCAAAGAAGGTGTATGAGGACGATTTGGTTTATGCCTTTTATGATATAAACCCTATGGCACCCGTTCATGTCCTCATAATCCCCAAGCAGCACATCGCTTCCGTAAATGAGATAACACCGGAAAACAGCGCAGTTGTTTCAAGAGTCTATGAGGTAGCTGCAAAGCTTGCATCTGAGCTTGGAATAGCCGAGAGCGGATACAGAGTAGTTTCCAACACAGGAGCAGACGCAGGACAGACTGTTTTTCATCTTCATTTCCACCTTCTCGGCGGAACAAAACTCAAGGTTGAAATGTGCTGATCAAAGCGCCTTGATATTACTTTCCCTTGAATACAGGGACATTGCTTTAAGTATGGAGGAATAACAATGAAGCGACCGCTTGCAGTTACAGGCTTTGTATTTTTGGCTGCTTTAGCGGTTGCTTTATTTTTGGGTCAGGAATGGTTTCCTGCTCTCGGTGCAGTCTGTCTTTCAGGGCTTGCACTGTCGCTTAAAAGCAAAAGACTAAGGCAAAACACGGCAGCGCCCCTTGTCTTTGCAGTATCACTTGCTGCTGTTGTGTTCCTGTCTGTCTATAACGGCATTATGATACAGCCCTCAGTCGGAATGAGAGGAAAGAATGCGGTTATAACAGGTGAGATTTGCGAACTGCCTTATGAAAACTATGGCAGATATTATTACACTGTCAACGCAGGGGAGATAATGTCCTCGGACGGCACACTGCTTACAAATACAAAGGTTATGATAAGCTCAGATCAGAAAATTGACGCCGAGCCGTTTGATATAATAAAGGGAGAAGCTGAATTTTACGATAATGTCAGCTCCTATAATATGGCAAGAGGAATTCATCTGAGCGGATATTTTACTTCTTCCGATGACATTGAAGCGGAGAAAAATGACAGCAAGCCGTTTTATTATTACTGTCTCATGACAAGATGCTATCTTTCGGAACGGATACACAGTATCCTGCCGGAAAAGCAGGCTGCGTTCGTCACTGCCTTTCTGACAGGTGATAAATCAGGCATATCAGATGAAGTCGCGTCAGAACTGAGAGGAGCGGGACTGTCACATATAATAGTAGTATCGGGCTTTCATCTTTCGGTAATAACACAGCTTATAATGATGCTTCTTATGTTCCTGCTCAGGGGAAGAAAAAGAACAGCCGCAGTGATATCAATCGCCGTACTGTTTCTGTATATGTCTGTAACAGGCTATCCGCCGTCTGTAATGAGGTCAGGCATTATGCAGATAGTAATGCTGCTGGGTATACTTCTGTACAGAGAGGCGGATTCCCTCACATCATTAGGGTTGTCTGTTCTTATAATGACACTTTCCGATCCTTACGCAGCAGGTGATATAGGTCTGCTGCTGTCATATTCCGCAACACTCGGTATATTGTTATTGTCACCGAAAATAACAGAATATCTGCAAATAAGTATAATTCCGTTTGTAGAAAAAAGAACGGATTCTCTTAAAAGGCTTCTTGTCTGTGGCAGTAAGGGAATTATTGATTCCTTCGCCGTGGCACTTTCAGCTTATGTATTTACACTTCCCGTACTCATTATGTATTTCCGAGAGATAGCTGTTTATTCCGTACTGTCAAATATTATTGCAGCTGCAATAATTCCGCTCATGATTAGCTCTGCTTTTATAATGCTGCTGCTTGACCTTTCATTTGTTTTGTCATTCATTGCTGTTCCCGTCGGATATTTTTCTGCAGTACTGACAGAGTTTATCTGCGGTATTGCAGGCTTTATGTCAGATCTTCCATTTGCCCTGTTAAATGTATCTCAGGGTTATGTTCCTATATGGCTTACCTGTATGATGATTTTGGCAGCGGCTTTGTACTTTCTGAAAAATATACGGCATAGGGTAAGCATATTCGTATTTGCAGCATTGCTGTCATTTGCGGCAGGCTCTGCACTGACGGGTTTATTTAATCAAGATATAACAAGAATAGCAGTGCTTGATACGGGTGACGGCATTTCTGCTGTTATTACAGAAAACGACAGCACGATTATACTTTCCTGCGGCGGCGATACGTCAAAGACAAAAATAATTCATGATTATCTTAAAGCCATACGGACAGAGAAAATATCATTTATGCTGCTTACCGACAACAGAAAAAAGACATCATACTATGCTGATAGGCTGCTTGATGATTTTGATGTTAATATGCTTGAAGTGTATGATGAGGATAAGTTCTATGACATATATCGTACTGCTTTTGCTAAGGCAAAGAAAAAGCTGAGTCATATTTCCGAGAAGAATCCCTTTAACAGAGTCGTAACGGGCAGCAAACGGATAGAAAGCATTTCAGACGGAGATGAGAGGGCTGTATTTGCTGATATAAATGGCTTAAAGCTGCTGATATGTTCTGACCGTACCGACTGTGAGCTTCTGCCCGATGAATGGAAAAATGCCGATTTTCTTATAATCAACGGCATGGTATTTCATACCGCAGTTATAGATTACAGCACAATGATAATATCCGATAAAACGGAGAATGAGCAGACATACAGATTATTGAAAAACAGAGATAATATTTACCGTACATACAGCGGAGGAAATGTTATAATAAGAGCGGATAAAAATAAAAACTGCGAAATAAGGAGAGATGAACTTTGGCAAAGCTGAACGAGCAGGAATTCAAAAGAATGCTTACAACGGGAAAAACCGACAGACTTTATCTTATTTACGGAGAAGAAAAATATCTTGTTAAGGGCTATTCTGCAAAGCTTTGCGAAAAGGTGGCAGGGAAGAAGCCCTCGGATTTTGACTATATCAGACTTAATGCAGACGCACCGCTTGAGAAAATTTTCTCGGCAGCCGAGCAGCTCCCTATAATGTCGGAGTATAAATGTGTTGTCGTGACTGATTATAATATAGATGCTCTTACAGAAAACGATTTTAAGCTGCTTCTGCAGTTCTGCGAGGATATTTCCCCATCTGCCGTGCTTATCTTTACAATGCCCACTTCAGGCAGCGAGCCGAAAAAAGGAGCAGAAAAAAAACCGTCAAAACTTTCAAAGTTAGCAGAGACGGTAAAAAAATACGGTACGGCAGTGGAATTTCCAAAGAGAGAAGGTCTTGCGCTTGAAAGACAGCTTGTGAATTGGGCGTCACGCTCAGACTGCGAGCTTTCACCTCTCAATGCTTCAAAGATAATAGCACTCTGCGGTACTGATATGACTGCCCTGAAAAACGAAATGGATAAGCTGTGTGCATATACGGGTAAGGGTGTTATAACAGAGGATACAATAAAGCTGCTTGTATCTCAGAATACAGAGGTGCGTATATTTGCATTGTCTGACTGTATAGGCTCAGGAGACTATAATGGTGCATATAAACAGCTTTATGGTCTTTTCGGACAGAATGAAAAGCCAGAGGTGATATTATCGGTGCTAAGCTCTGTCTATATTGATATGTACAGAGCAAAAGTGGCTTCTGAAAGCGGAAAGACAACTTCTGAGCTTGCATCTGATTTTAAATACGGCAGAAGGGAATTTCTTCTGAAAAATGCAGGCAAACGGGCTTCCGGATATTCCACACAGGGACTGCGGAGGATACTCAACGTTATTCTTGAAACAGATATGAAGCTGAAAAGTACTCCTTCGGACAGACAGATACTCCTTGAAACATTGATCTCAAGGATAATCGTAGAGACAAGAAACAGCAATATATGATATGGGGTGCAGGGATTGATAAAAATCAAAGAGGCAGTTATTGTCGAGGGGAAATATGATAAAATAAAGCTGTCAGGATTTATTGACGGGCTGATAATAACCACCGAGGGCTTCGGGGTTTTTAAGGATAAGGAAAAGCAGCAGCTTATCCGAAGGCTTGCGGATACAAGAGGTATTTTAATCATAACAGACAGTGACGGAGCAGGATTTGTTATCAGGAATTTTCTCAAGGGCATTGCTTCTCCAGAAAAAATAAAACACGCTTATATTCCCGATATCATCGGCAAGGAAAAGCGAAAGACAGCTCCGTCAAAGGAAGGAAAGTTAGGTGTGGAAGGACTTTCCGAAGAGATTATTTCAAGGGCTATAGCAGCTTCGGGTGCCCAATGCGAGCTTACACGGGGAAAAGAGAGGGTACAGTCGGATATAACAAAGACAGACCTTTACGAATACGGGCTAACAGGCTCAGATAATGCAGCAACTAACCGTGAAGTAATTAAGAAACTGCTTGGTTTGCCTGCGAAGCTTACCGCAAATTCGCTTCTCGGGGTGCTGAACTGCCTTATGACAAGAGAAGAGTTCATAGAATTTATGGAAAGAATAACAGTGGAGGGAGAGATAAAATGCTGAAGGTGACATTGCTCGGAACATCGGGAATGATGCCAACAAAGGACAGGTGGCTTTCGTCATGTCTGCTCTGTGCAAATGGTCATTCGGTGCTGATAGACTGCGGTGAAGGTACTCAGATAGCTATGAGACGTGCGGGAGAAAAATTCAAGCCGATAGATATTATATGCATAACACACTTTCATGCAGACCATATTTCGGGACTTCCGGGAATACTTTTGTCATTATGCAATGACGGAAGAACAGAGCCGCTTACAATGCTCGGCCCTAAGGGCCTTTCAAAAATAGTTTCCTCCCTCTGCGTTATTACTCCGGGGCTTACATTTGATATAATCTGCCGGGAATATTCTTCCGGGGGGCTTATTGAGGTCATTGATGATATCACGGTAAAGGCTTTCCCTGTACGTCACGGAATACCCTGTCTCGGTTATACGTTTATGCTTTCCCGTAAAAGAGAGTTTCAGAAAGAAAAGGCTATAGAAAACAATGTACCTCTCAGGCTGTGGAGCACACTCCATAAAGGGAAGAGTGCCGAGTATGACGGAATATTATATACTCCCGAAATGGTACTTGGAAAGGAAAGAAAAGGGCTTAAAGTCACATACTGTACAGATACCCGTCCTGTTCCCACAATAGCCGAGAATGCTGCGGATTCCGACCTGTTTATCTGCGAAGGAATGTATGGTGACAATGACAAGCTCCCCCGAGCTAAGGAAACATATCATATGCTGTTTTCAGAAGCGGCAGGACTTGCACTTTCTGCACAGGTAAAGAGATTATGGCTGACTCATTACAGCCCGTCACTAAACACACCGGAGGATTATCTGTCTGCAGCAGCTGATATTTTTCCGTCCGCCGAATGCGGTACTGACGGAAAAACTATAGAGCTTGAGTATACCGAATAGAATTGGAAAAAAACAAAACCGTCTCCGTGAAAATTGTATTCCGGAGACGGTTTTGCTGTTGTATTTAATTCAGGGATAAGCTGATACTGCTTTCTGATTAAAAGCAGACACTTTTAATCAGAAAGGCGCCGCGCTGATGCGCTGTTAAAAGTAGACCGTGTCTACTTTTAATGGGAGTCTCGTGTGAAATGATTTCAGACCTTGACTATTTTATGCAGTCGGTTTGCAAGAATAGCGGCAACTCCGATTTTTGCTGCATCAAACAGCAGAAATGGGATTACACAAAGCTGAAGTGCTTTTATAAGGTCCATTCCGCCTTTTGTCTGATTATATACGATAATAAACCATGCAGTACCAAATGCATAGCACACCAGAAGTCCGATAACCATTCCGACAATAGTTATCCAGAGCTTGCTGCCGAATTTATCATAGATAAAACCGGTTATAACTGCTGTTGCGACAAATCCTATGATATAACCGCCTGTAGGACCAATAAGTGCAGAAAAACCTCCTGTGAATTTTGCGAATACAGGAACACCTGCTGCACCAAGCAGAATATACACAAGTACACTTGCTGTTCCACGCTTTAGTCCGAGTATACTGCCTGCTAAAAAAACGGCAAGTGTCTGTAAAGTAAAAGGTACGGTGGTAGGTATAGTTATCTGAGCACATACGGCTATAAGCGCTGTAAATGCGGCTATCAGTACCATATCCTTTGTTTTGCTGTTCAGCCGTCTTTCCTTCTTATCAGGCTCAGACTTCTTTTCTTTGCTTTCCGGTGTATTCATATCCTTTTTCTCCTTTTTTAATGATGACTAAATTATACATCATCTTATTATTATTGTCAACCTCAAATATTAAATAAGTTGACAATCGAAATAGGATTATGTTTAATATGGTAATCACTTTTAAAAACTATCTTGATTTGGTAACTATTACAATTATTTTGTTGTAAACAAACAAAAAGATAGTATTATGAAAATGAATCAGTAAATAACAAAAAGTATGTTTTTAGGAAAGAGTTATCTCCGAAGAGAATGCCTGAGCAAAGTTGATCTTCGTGTGAGGTTGCTCACCGAGCTTGATTTTTTATTTGTTATAGCTTATTATATAAAATATAAAAATCAAGAGGTGGTACATTTGCTGAAAAAGAATGAAATATACAGAACGGAAATAATTGACTATACAACAGAAGGCAGCGGTGTCTGTAAGATAGACGGCATTACGGTTTTTGTGCCTTCTGCAGCAGTAGGGGATATTGCTGATGTGAAAATACTGAAAACTGCAAAAAGCTATGCCTTCGGTAAGATAGAATCTCTCACAAAGCCCTCTGTAAACCGATTATCAAAGGATTGTGAAGTATCGGATAAATGCGGAGGTTGTTCATTTCGCCATATCACCTATAGCTCGGAACTGCAGTTCAAACAGAAGCGTGTTTATGACGCTCTTACAAGAATAGGCGGTGTCAACGGGGAACTTATCGGAACAATAATAGGCTCTGAAAAATGCAATTACTACCGAAATAAGGCACAGTTTCCAATTACAAACGATAAAAACGGCAGGCTCCGTGTCGGATTTTTCGCTCCGAGAAGTCATCGTGTAATATCTACAGACGGCTGTTTGCTTCAATCGGAAATATTTGTAAAAGCTGAAAAGATTTTTCTTGAATGGGCAGAAAAATACAAGCTGCTGCCTTATGACGAAATAACCCATACGGGACTGTTGAGGCATTTATACCTTCGATATGCCGAAAAAACAAGTCAGCTTATGGTTTGTATCGTTGCCAATGCTGATAATTTAAAGCATGGAAACGAGCTTGTTGAAATGCTGAAAAACAATATACCCGAGCTGACTACGGTTGTTCTTAATATAAATACAGAAAAAACAAACGTAATAACAGGCAAAAAATGTAAAACACTCTATGGTGACGGCTATATTACAGACGAGCTTTGCGGTCTCAGATTCAGAATATCCCCGTTGTCATTTTATCAGGTCAACCGTACTCAGGCAGAAAGACTATATTACCTTGCCAAAGAATTTGCAGCACTTAAAAGCAATGAAACTCTGATAGATATGTACTGCGGAACAGGAACAATAGGACTTACTATGGCTCACAAGGTAAAAAAACTCATCGGCGTTGAGATAGTACCTCAGGCTATAGATGATGCAAAGAAAAATGCATCTTATAATAATATTACAAATGCCGAATTTATCTGCGCAGATGCTTCTGCCGCAGCAGCTGAAATTGCTGGGCGCGGTATAGCACCCGACTGTATTATTCTTGATCCGCCGCGCAAGGGTTGTGACAGCTCTTTGATAAAAACTGTATCTGACATGAAGCCCAAAAGAGTAGTTTATGTTTCCTGCGACCCTGCAACACTTGCACGAGATATCAAGCTTTTTTCTGAGCTTGGTTACAGCCTGCAAAAAGCAATCCCTGTAGATATGTTCCCTCGTACACCTCATGTTGAGACAGTGGTATTGATGTCACGCCCTCTGACCGAGCACGAAAAATACGGCGAATACTTCATGAATAGAAGCGTTTCTG
>CACXGH010000008.1 GCA_902767175.1 uncultured Ruminococcus sp. | reverse complement strand
TGGCACCCGCCGCCTATAGAGGGTACGGGTGTCCGGTGGACACCTCTGCCGAAGGCAGAAGCACCGACCGAGCCGGCAGGCGAGACTCGGGGGACATCGACGCTTGTTATCCTATCCTTTCGAGGCTGACGTAGCTTACAAAGGAAGGATCCTTCAAAAGCTCCCTGAGGAATTTACCTGTTGCCGCACCGAAACGGCAGCCATAGGTATAGATTCCGTCCTTTTCAAGACTGTCCGCAAAATCATTCAGATAGGCAGCCTCATGAGCGTATCTTGTCTGCGCATCATATTCGTATGAATATGCAATTCCGTTTGCCGGAGAACCGTTCTCAAGATATCCCGAACCCACTCTTTTATACGGCACAAGCTCCGTTGCACCGAACAGCATCATAAAATCCTTGTTACTGCTGTCGGCAAGATATCTTATTGCCTTCGGCAGATAATCCCTGACCTCTTTCATGCATTCCTGCCTGTCGGAATCATACTGCTCCTTGTTCTCTTCATAAGACTTTGTATTCACCTTTGTGATTTCCTCATATAAATTGTTCATTACCGGCGAGTCATAATGCTCAACGGTCTCGTCATAAACGAACATTCCCATAGCCGTTGAAGCTTCATATACGTTCCCGTTTTTCCTGCATACTGCAAGCCACAGGGAATCCGCCTTATACTTTCTTGTATAGCCGGCACTCTCTTTATATATCATATCAAGCCCTTCTTCAAATGAATACGGCTTGTCAAAGGTAATATAGCAGTCATAGACCTCATAGTCCTTTATTTCTTCTGCTGCCTTTTCTATTTCCTTGCTGTAATACGTCATGTCAAGCGTCTTGTCATAGAACTTGAGCTTGCTCTCGTTCTTGACATCGGCCGCTCCCGGTCTGAACGGATAGCTCGCCCTTCTGCTGAATACGCCGCTGTCCGAAGTGCTCAGCGCACCCTTCCTTATATCTCCGCTCACGGAAACCACCCTGTATGCATCGCCCGTTTCCATATCATCACCGAATGCGAATTCATCGGGCAGGAACTGATTTACCGTAAAGGTATAGTTTCCCCGGCCCCTTTCGGTAAGCTTAAGCTCGTTCCATTTTTTATCGGGCATAAACAGCGAGGAATAATACATCATGTCCTTCTCAAACTGCGCCTGTCTGCCGCTGCCTATCGGATCGTAGTATTTCTCACTTTCCCACTTCGGCATCTCATACAGCAGCCATACCACTCCTGCACCTATCAGAATAAGGAACATCACAAGAACAATGCTGAACTTCAGAAGCGAACGGCGCACTCCCGACCTTATCAGCTTAATGAATTTTTCCCTTTCCTTTGCCTCATGGGCGCTGTGCTTTGCCTCAGTCTCACCTGTGCTTCTGACGCTTTTTCCGGTATCACTGCCTGCAGCCTTCCGGCGCTCTGTGTCGTCTGATGTGATACTCATTTCTTCACCTTCGGGCTTTCCCTCTTTATACGGCTCCGATTTCTCAGTATAACTCATGGTATTCCTCCTTTTATGGTGTTCATCACACAAAATGTAATATATGTCACTGTTTTTGACCGTAAAAAAGACGCACCTTCCGCACAGAAAATGCGCCGTTTTTATCATACAGGTCTGTTTAGTGTTTGCTGTCCCTGATGACAACAGTATCAGTTCCTTGCTGCTCCGCTCTTTCTCGCAGCGTCTATAACAGCCTGCGCTACTGTCTTTCCTATACGCTTGTCAAAAGCATAGGGAAGGATATAATCCTCATTGAGTTCCTTTTCATCTACAAGAGATGCAATAGCGTATGAAGCAGCGACCTTCATCTCATCATTTATTTCCTTTGCTCTGCAGTCAAGAGCACCTCTGAATATACCCGGGAAGCAGAGAACATTGTTTATCTGATTCGGGAAATCAGAACGGCCTGTTCCTACTATTCTTGCGCCTGCCTTTTTTGCAAGGTCGGGCATGATCTCGGGAGTGGGGTTAGACATAGCAAGAACAACAGCGTCCTTGTTCATGGAAGCTACCATTTCCTCGCTTACGATATTCGGAGCAGATACGCCAATAAATACGTCTGTACCCTTCATAGCGTCTGCAAGGCTGCCTGTAAGGTGTTCTCTGTTTGTAATTTTTGCCATTTCAGCTTTTTCACTGTTCAGTCTTTCGTCACCCTCACAGATAATGCCCTTACTGTCGCAAAGAATTACAGACTTTACACCAAGGCTCATAATATGCTTAGCTATAGCAATGCCTGCCGAGCCGGCACCGTTTATTACTGCTTTTATCTCACCGATATCCTTTTTAACGATTTTCAGAGCATTTATAAGTGCCGCAGCAACAACAACAGCCGTACCGTGCTGGTCGTCATGGAAAACGGGGATATCACATATTTCCTTAAGTCTGCGCTCGATCTCAAAGCATCTCGGAGCAGCAATATCCTCAAGGTTAATACCGCCGAAACTGCCGGAAATAAGATAAACTGTTCTTACTATTTCGTCAACGTCCTTTGAACGAATGCAAAGAGGGAAAGCATCGACATCGCCGAACTCCTTGAACAGCGCGCACTTGCCCTCCATTACAGGCATACCTGCCTCCGGTCCTATATCGCCGAGACCAAGTACGGCAGTACCGTCTGTAATAACCGCAACAAGATTATTTCTTCTTGTAAGCCTGAACGACTTTTCATAGTCCTTATTTATTTCCAGACAAGGCTCTGCGACACCGGGAGTATATGCAAGAGAAAGCTCCTCCGAATTAGTTATCGGCGCTCTTGAAACTACCTCAATTTTTCCCTCCCATTCATAATGCTTTTTTAATGATTCCTGTCTGATATCCATATCATTACCGTTCCTTTCTTAAATTATCCTTATACATACCATAAAAACAGATACTTCAATAATTATATTACAATTTATACCCTTTGTAAACACCCAAACTTTCACTCCGCCGGTTAACTGACCACGCCTATAGTTATTTTTATACAACAAAACCGCCCATAAGCGCACCGTGAGGGGCGTGTCGGGCG
>CACXGH010000007.1 GCA_902767175.1 uncultured Ruminococcus sp. | reverse complement strand
GTGTCCGGTGGACACCTCTGCCGAAGGCAGAAGCACCGACCGAGCCGGCAGGCGAGACTCGGGGGACATCGACGCTTGTTATATCGTGAGACACGCACTGCAGTTGAAAAGAGAAAGAGCGAGGGGTGTATTGCCGTTGAAATGGAGCTTGCAGGAGTTCAGGCAGTGTGCGGCTTTTATGGTATAGAGCTTTACAGCTTTATAGTAACAGGCGACATTCTCGACAGCGAAGAATATGATGCTGAGGGTCTGAGAAATGCAAACCATTCACTTGATAAATTCTTCATAGCTTTGAAAATAGCGGATATGATATGATAATAAAGAAAGCACCGGTCAGATCCGGTGCCTTTTTGATTGATCTGACGTATAAAAAACTGCTGTCAAAAGATATAGCGGATAAATAAAGGAAAGAAAGATTGTCACTAAGAAAAATGTATGAAACCGTTCAGATAATCCCTGCCGGTTTATATACTCTTGATACAGCTTGTGTTTGCTGTATGCACAGACAGCATTGGATAATAAGCTGAAAGAACGGCATTGTCAGAGATAGTGGAGGGTACAAAGAGAATTATTTCCGAAGAATAAAACGTGAGTGTGCTGACAAAGCGTCGGCACACTCTTTTTTATCGTCAGAATTGTAAAGAAAATCCGAAATTGACCTTATCAGTCAAATAAGGATAACTGAATATTTTTCTCAGGCATTTCGTTAATGTACCGGAAGCATTCATCAGGAGTATGTATAATCCCATATTTCTCACAGGTGTAATGAAAAAGCTTCATCAGCCTGTCGTTATCAGGACTGTTGACGTCATAGGCATTTCCGTACTTTTTCTGATATTCGGAGCGAAGACCGGGGAAATATCTGTCAAGAGCACTGTAATAGTATTCTCTGTTGCCGTTTCGCAGGGTCATTCCGATTCCGAAACAAACAATTCCCTTTACTCCGGCATCAATACAGTAACCGAGAATAGTCCGCAGGTTTTCTTCAGTATCTGTCAGAAACGGCAGCAGCGGAGACAGCCACACCACAGTGGGAATATCTCTTTTCTGAAATTCCTTTAGCACTTCATAACGCCGTGCGGTGGTGCAGACATTCGGCTCAATGATCCTGCTCAGTCTGTCATCAGCAGCCGTCAGCGACATTTGCAGCACGCTTTTTCCTTTTTGGTTAATGCTGTCAAACAGATCAATGTCACGCAGCACACGATCCGATTTTGTGATTACTGCTGCGCCGAATTCGTAACGGTCAATCAGCAGCAGACATTTTCTTGTAAGCCCCAGCTTTTCCTCACAGTGCTGATATGGGTCGCTCATAGAGCCTGTGCCTATAATTATTCTTTTGCGCTTCGTTCTCAGGATATTTTCAAGAAGCTCGGGGGCATTTTCCTTGACCTCGATATCCTCAAACGGGTGATTCATCTGATAGCATTCGCTCCTGCTGTCACAGTATATACATCCGTGAGAACAGCCCCGATAAATATTCATACCGTTCCATTTTGTCAAAAGCGACTTTGCCTGAACAAAGTGCATAGCCATTCTCCTTTGCACCGATCAATATGTTTTATTATAGCATTGCACAAATGAATGGTCAATGATGACATATATTTTATATGCTCCTTTTATCTGTGTTCTGCTATGTCAATATTCCTCCTTTAACTGCCTGACAAACAGATCAACAATAGGAGAAAAGATCTGATACTTTTTCCAGATAATATACATATCTGTTTTAAGCTCCGGGGCGATAGGCCGGAAGCAAAGACCGCTTTCGTCACTTGTATTGATAAGATGCTCAAAGGTCAGCAGATAGCCCAGACCTTCCTTTACAAATACCGAACCGTTATACGCAAGATTGAAGGTTCCGGCAAAATTCAGCTTATCCATATCATCACCGCACCAACGGGGAAAATCCGCCTTGATAGACTGCTCCGAGCAGAAAAGCGGCAGTCCGTACAGATCTTCAAAGGTGATTTCCGCTTTCTCAGCCAGCGGACTGTCACGGCGCATTACCACACCCCATTTGTCACTTTCGGGAATAGTGAGATAATTATACTTTGACAGATTCGGCGGCTCAACTATGACCGCAAGATCAAGCAGTCCCCGGTCAAGCCTTTCGGCTACCGGCTCGGTATCTCCGCTGAAAATATGAAAGATAAAATCAGGGTACTGTTCCTTGAATGAACGGATACTCCTTGCAAGATATTTTATCAGGCAGCTTTCCGCACAGCCGATGCGTATTTCTCCGCCGATGATATTATCAAGCTGGCTGAATTCCTCTGCCGT
>CACXGH010000006.1 GCA_902767175.1 uncultured Ruminococcus sp. | reverse complement strand
TCATAGATTAAGTCAGCGGTTTTAGGAAAGGGGTATGGGGAATAACCCTTTTTCCGCCGGAAAAGGGTTTTCCCCATGTGACTGTCCAGGCAAAATCGATTTCCGTGAGTTCAGGACACACGATTTCCGTGAGTTCAGGACATATTTACTTGAAATTGCCCGTCTGATGTGTTATACTTTATCGGAGTAACATCAGGAAAAAGGAAGTGCGACACTTATGCCTATTAAAGTACAAAGCGGACTGCCTGCTTTGAAAACACTCGAATCGGAAAATATCTTTGTAATGACAAATGAAAGAGCGGTATCACAGGATATAAGACCGCTCAGAATAGTTATCGTAAATCTTATGCCGAATAAAATAGAGACAGAGACACAGCTTTTAAGACTGCTCGGCAATTCTCCCCTGCAGGTAGACGTTGAACTGCTGCAGATGGCTACACACGTTTCAAAAACCACATCGGCAGATCATCTTACCAATTTCTATAAGGTATTCGATGATATCAAAGATCAGTACTATGACGGAATGATAATTACAGGCGCACCCGTTGAAAAGCTCGACTATGAACAGGTCGACTACTGGGACGAGCTTTGCGGGATCATGGATTGGTCAACAAAACACGTTTACAGCACAATGCATATATGCTGGGGCGCACAGGCAGCTATATATCATCATCACGGCGTACCTAAGTTCACCCTTGACGAAAAGCTGTCGGGAGTGTATGTACACAGGATAATGAATATTTTCCACCCCTTGATGAGAGGCTTTGACGATAAGATACTCCTTCCCCATTCAAGATATACAAGCGTTCACCGCTCCGATATCAGAGAACATGAGGAGCTTGAAATACTTGCATCATCAAACCTCGCAGGCGTGGCTATCGTTGCAAACAAAAACGGCAGACAGTTCTATGTTTTCGGTCATGCCGAATACGACCGCAACACCCTTGCAAATGAGTATTTCCGTGACTGCAATAAAGGACTCAAGCCTCAGCTCCCGTATAATTATTTTCCCGGCAATGATCCCCGTGCTCTCCCTGCACTTACATGGCGCAGCTATGCGACTATCCTTTATTCAAATTGGCTGAATTATTATGTATATCAGCAGACTCCTTACGACCTTAACGAGCTGAAGGATATGTACCTTAAATAACCTGTAATAAAACACCGTTCCTCTGCAAATACTTATTGCGGAGGGACGGTGATTTTTTTGAAGAGAAAAAAGAGAAAAGCGTCATCAGACAGCACAGGCGCAGGCTTTCTTATCTCGGACGGAAGCGGAAGAAATACAGCCTATGACGCAGACGATTACTGCGAATTCCTCTCAAACGGCAGAACAAACAACGAAAAGGTCGAAGCAGAGGAATACTATGACAGGTTTCTGAACAAAAAAAGCTGATACTCAGTTCTTATGCAGATACTGCTGACAAGCGGCAGTATCTGTATATTTTTGCGATTTTGTCTGACTTTATTTGACATTGCAGACCCTACTCAATATAATAGATATGTTCCGGAAAGACATAAAACAAACTCTTTAAGGATACATCTATTTATAGAAACGGAGTGATCTTAATGCCGGAGTTAAACGAAGAAAAAGCCGTCGGAAAACCAGTACACGGAAAGACCTCTGAAAAAACAGACGTCAGCCCGCAGGAAAATGATATTTCAGGGCTTACTCAGTCCGAACGGGAACACAGAACATATCTTATGGTCTGCGAAAAATTCCGTGAATATGAAATAAAGAGGCTGCACTACAGAAGATACGGCACGCTGTTCATAATCATATCGGCACTTGTATTTCTTACGCTGATGTTCAGTCTTGAATCAAAGGTAACATTTCTTATACTATGGATAATCACTATAGTCCTGTGTGTAGCACTCATGCTGAGAACGGACTATATGTACAATATGTATTACGAAATGCTTGACGGCTTTATTCCAGGTGAAGAAAGCCGGAACGAAGCACCGTCAGAACAGACGGAGACCCGGACAAGAAAGGAGTAAAAGCAATGGGAAAAATATTCGGTATTTTCAAAAACGACCTGAAAACCGTATACACAAACATAATCGCATTCATAGTAGTTATCGGAATAACTATTCTTCCTGCCCTTTATTCATGGTTCAATATAGCTTCAAACTGGGACCCTTATTCGGCAACCGAGGGCGTATCATTTGCTGTGGTCAATAACGATAAGGGCTATACCTACCAATCAATTTCAGTAAATGCAGGAGACCAGATCATCGAAGGACTTAAAACCAACGATAAAATGGGCTGGCAGTTTGTTGACGAAAAGGAAGCGATGGAAGGCGTAGAAAGCGGCAGATACTATGCAGCGCTTGTGATCCCCGAAAAATTCAGCGAAAACCTCTGCTCAATAACAACAGGCGAATTCATTGAATCAAAGCTTGACTACTATGTCAACGAAAAGAAAAACGCAATAGCCCCGAAAATTACCAACGCAGGTGTAACGACAATAGAAGCACAGGTAAAATCCGCCTATGTAAACACTGTCACAAATATACTTGCAACCATGCTTAACATAACCGCAGGAGAGCTTGACAGCAAAAAGACAGATATTCTCGGCTCCGTTAAAGAGGAACTGAACGATATAACAGCCGACATAGATACCTTCAACTCAAGCATTGATGTATTTATCTCAACACTTAATCTGTTAAAGCAGGTACTCAGCACCAATAAGGAACTTCTGCCGGCTATAAGCGAGACTCTCTCAGATTCAGGCGTTATTACCAAAGACGTAAAAAGCTCTATAGATGCGGCAAGAAGCAGCTCATCTAAAATAAGCTCCGCTGTCTCTGCTATTCTTGATGCCGTTTCGTCAATGCAGACATCAGTCAGCGACAAGCTTGACGAAGCATTTGATATTATCAGCACAGATGCTGCAGCCGCAGCCGACAAGCTTATATCTGTAACCGATGTGAACAGAAAGATAATCAGCATAAACAACTTTGTTCTGTCTATCGTAAACAATATAAGCAGCTCCTTCGACATTGACCTGTCTGCTGTGACAAACCGTATAGATCAGGCTAATGAACGCCAGCAGCAGATAACAGACAAGCTAATGTCGGCAGCTCAGACGCTCCGCACGGCAGGTACACTTCCTGCTGAAATCAAAGCAGAGCTTAAGACCCTCGCAGACACCTGCAAGGGAGACATCACCAATATAGAAACCGAGTTCACATCGCTAAGGACAGTGCTCGATAAAACGGTAGACGATGTATTCTCGGTTTTGGAGAATGCATCGGGGCTTCTCCAGACCGTAAGCGGAGATATTCCCGGTATAAGCAAGACACTTGACAGCACCTCTGACAGTATTGACGAAATGGTCAATACCTTTGAAAGCGTCAAAAAGACAATGTCACAGTCAAAGGTAAAGCTCAGCAGTCTGATAAAAACGGTGGACGGTCTTGAAAAAGGCAGTGACCTTACCGACCTCGTTCTGAAAATAATCAACGACCCCGGCGCACTCAGCAAATTCTTCTCCGAGCCTGTCACGACCGAAACACACAGTGTACACCCCGTAATGAATTACGGTACAGGTATGTCGCCGTTCTATACTTCTCTTGGTATATGGGTAGGCGGTATCATTCTGATAGCCATTGTCCGTGTCGAGCTTACCGAAAAGCAGATTGAAAAGCTCAGACGCCCCGGCAAGACACAGCAGTTCTTCGGCAGATATCTCATATTCTTATTGCTTTCACTTCTTCAGGCAGTAATAATCTCGCTCGGTGATATATACTTCCTCGGCATACAGTGCAACGATAAATTCCTGTTCGTTCTCGGCTGTATGATATCCGCATTCGTATATTCAATGATAATCTACTCATTGACAATAACCTTCAACGTCATAGGAAAGGCTCTTGCAGTTATCATTCTCGTTCTGCAGGTCGCAGGCTCAGGAGGAACATTCCCTCTTGAAGTACTTCCCGGACCTTTCCGTGACTTTGCAAAGTTCCTTCCCTTCCGATACGGCAACGACATACTCAGAGAGGCTATTGCAGGTCCGGATATGGGTATGTATTGGAAGAACGTGCTTCTTCTGCTTGCGTTTGTTCCCTTTGCGCTTGTTCTCGGACTTCTTCTCAGAAGACCGTGCATTAAACTCATGCATTTCCTTGACAAGCGTATACACCAGAGCGAGCTTATCATATAGCCTGCCAATACAGAAAAGCCTGAGAGTATCCGCTCTCAGGCTTATTTTATGACTGTCTTATCTCAAAATCAGCCCAGAAGGGCATGAACTCTCCCATCTGCTTTGTAAGCAGTGCTCTTTTTGCAGCGGACAGCGTATCTGTGCAGTTAAACACAGTTTTTATGTTTGTGCTATCAAAGGTAAAATTACCGTGCAGATTAAAGCTGTCCCTTACCTTTTCCATACCGCTCAGAGTATAGTCCTCTGTGCATACGGACATTGCCTTTATAACGGCATTTCTCCTCTGCGTTAGTGCTGCTCCCGTAAAATTCCTTGTGAGCATACTCTCTCTTATGCTCAGTCCGTAATCCTCCGCAGTCGATACAAAGCATTCCCTTTCAAGCTCATGCAATGCATCAAAGCATATATCAAGAGCTTCCGCATAGGCGGAAAGTTCCGCAAGTATCACACTGTCGTTTTTGACATTGTAGAGTCCCGTAGCTTCAAGCTGTTTTTTCATCATCTGCAGTTCCGACATAGCTTCACCCCTTATGCAGACATATTGCTGACAGTCACTGTTCCCAGCACTGCCATACCGCTGGGATTCACTTCCAGATCCTGTGATCCGGAAACGAACGAATAGTTTTCCACACCATCGGTTTCTATCAGAGCCTTTCCTATTCCTGCAAGAAGCACGTCCTCACCCACAGAAAGACCGAGAAAATAATTTCTTATGCTGTTTTCCGCCCTTGTCTGCACTTCATTGAAGTCAAAGCCTTCACTTACCTGTATACTGACACTGACGTTCTTTACTATCTCGGCACATTTTTCAATAAGAAAGCTCACTCCGAACGGCTTTTTTTCATTCAGCAGAGCCGAGGCTTCATTAAACGCATCATCGGAAGGCTGTCCTCCTCGTCCTCCGAGTATGATGATACCCCAGCCCGGATCACTTGTGCTGTTGTATGCATTTGCGGACTGTATGCCGTCAACACTTACGGCAATGCTCTCAAAATATCCTTTGTTTATTCCGTCAGGCGTACTTCTGTAGCTTTCTATAAGCCTTTCCCTGAACTGTTCGTCTGTTTCATCATCCGTTCCTCCCGTAAAGCTTGTCGAGTTGTTTATTCTTATGCCTACGGAAAAATATGTAACAATGGTATTGACCTTGCCAATACCTATATTGTATCTCTCTCCGCTGTCCTCAGCTTCACTTCTTACCCATGCGTAATTGCTTCCTCTGTATATGACAGCCTCCTGCCTGGTAACATAATTCAGAGAACCGTCACCCACAGTGCATATCGTGCCGGCAGGTATAACAAGGTTATATTCAAGCGGCATTTCAAGCATAAAAACTATTGTACCCGACGCCTTGTTTCCCTTTATCCTCGAAAGTCCCCTCTGCTGTGCGTGCATATCAAGCATTTCACCTGTAGCCGTATCGGGGAACATCTGCCTTCTCAGCCAATCTATTTCCGATGTAAGTGAGTAGACCTCTCCCGCAAGCAGTCTGAGCCTTATACCTATATCACTTGCCTTATCCGTTTCAAGTCCCGTCAGTCTTTCAAATTTATTCGTCATTCTTGTAAGTATATCCTGATAGGTTATGTTCATTCCTCTTCCTCCCGTCTTACAATTATACTGTACTCTTCATCTCCGACAGCAGCAAATACCGTTATCTGTCCGTCCTGTATTTCCGCTCCCGTGACCTCAGCCTCAGGCATACCGGAAAGAGCCTGCCTTGCATACGCTTCAATTCTCAGCACAGCATCACCGTCGTCAGGGTCTGTCTGCCATATGCCGCTGCCAATGCTCCTGTCATAGATGAACTTTCCTTTTTTTGCAGAAAGAAGGATATACAGTCTTTGCTGTATTTCCTCCCTGCCCGAAACATAATGCACCTTGCCGCTGCTGTCTCTCGCAACGTCTCCCCGCAGATTTATTGCCGTATCCGTACTACTCCACCTCCAGACGCTCACCGTTTATATATACTTCACCCGATATATATATCTTTCCGTCATTTGTAAGATGTATATAGGTATCGTTTGATGAAAACACCATTATCTCACCCGGTTTTATTCCGCGGTCGTTAGCCATCATTCTTACACCGAGACAAAGCTGTTCGTTCCCGTCAGACATCACTACCGCATCTTCTCTCGGTCTCGGTATATAGGCTATTCCTGCCGGAGTCACAACGGATAACTGTCTCGTTCCGTTTACTGCCGCCGCAGCCACTCTCCTGTCTGCACTTGTGCTGATAAGCCCTGCCGAACAGGTGCTTTTATTATTTCTTCTGTTTATCCTTTCAGACAGCTTCATCATTCTTCACCTCCGCATATATTATCGTTCTCTCGCCCGATGTATCAAGCATATAGCTTATTTCCCTTATCCTGTACTTCCTCCTGTCGCCTGATATTATAAGTCCTGCCCCCGTACCGCAAAGAATACACCCCGTACACCCTACGGTTATCCTTTCATAAGCCTTTTCCGAACGCTCTATCATTCTCCGTGCATCAAGCACAGTTCCGCTTTTGCTGTCTACCGAATTTACATATCTTCTCCTTCGCACCTTCACTCTCTTTGCGGTTTCATTTATCACTGGCATTGTATAATCCCCTGCAATATATGTTCTTGCAAGTATTTCGGATATAAGCGCCGTATTTTTCAGCTCATGCTTTACAGAATAAATGCGGTCGGAAGAAAGATACACCACCTCATCATTCTCCCTTCCGCTGATGTCAATTACTCCGTATTTATCTATTTCAGGCTCAGTGCCGATAAAATATTTACAAAAAGCACTCAGCACGCTCCATTCACTCATACCCTTCGTTACATTGAGCTGACCGTTGAAAGACTTATCCGTTCCGTTAAACTCCGTAAACCCCAACGGCTCAAAATGCCTTTTCATTAGCAGCGGCATAGACGGAGAACAGTATATCTGCGGATGCGCTTCATTATCAAGCAAAACGCCCTCAAGGCTTCTTGCGGAAACGGACAGCAAAATGCCCTTAGAGCTTTTCTCGTCCGACTGCTCATCAATATATCCGAAAAATACCCTTTCTCCTCCGTTTTTTACCTCAACGGAATAAAGCACTGGAATATCGCCGCTTACTGCAAAAACGGCATTCAGTCTGTCCGCAGGCGCATTCTCCGATGATACTATGCTCACCTTCAGAGGAGCATTAAGGCTTGTTACATTGCCTTCCGTGTCCTTGAGTATATATGTCAGCAAAGATATATCCTCCTTCCCCGTGCAATTGCCTCATCAGGTCTTTTTACATCGGGATTCAATTTCAGCAGAAGGTCTGTATCAATACCGCTTTCGTAAGCAAAGTCCCAAAGACACTTTTCTCCGTCACCCAATCTGATATTTTTGCTCCTGTCGGGCTTTTCACTGCTTTCCACAAAAGAGAAGCTGTACCGTATAACTCCTGCCGTATCACTGCCGATAAGCTCCAGCTTTTCAAAAAGAGCATAAACGGGTCTCTGTGAAGGAATATAAAGCATTTCCGCAGAAGCATCTTCATATACTTTCTTAAGCCTTGCGAATGTCTCTGCACAGTCCTCTCCGCAGAATTCACCCTCACCGCTTATCCTCCTGTTCATTCCTCCCATATCGGAAACCTTGCCCTCATGGAACGGTACGGGCTGTTCCGTTATTTTTCTGCTGTGTGATACTTTTATAAGATACGGGTTTATCGGGAATATAAAATCCCCGAAGCTCATTTTTCCGTCACAGTTCATCGGTTTCCTCCTCAGCGTCAAGTATCCTGTCATATCTCAGTCCGTCATTTTCCAGAATAGCCGAAAGATATTCTATCCTTTCACCTTCATCTGCACTAAAGCTTATTTTTCCCCTTATAAGCTCCGTCATCTCGCTTTCCTTCATCTTATCCCTCTTTTCCGAGCCTCAGCGCCGTAATGCTGATATGCTCCCTCAGCTTTTCCCTGTCCGCAAGAGCACTCAGCTCGTCCCACATACAGCCTTCAAGAATTATCTTCTCTCCGTCAATTTCAAGCTCAGTCGTAAAATTGTCCATATCATAGAAATTGCAGTTCTCAAACGGACTTCTGAACCTCACACCCGTAAGGTTCAGCTTATACGTTCTTTTACCCTGTGCATGAGCCGCATCTTCACTCTGAAAGCAGCTTCTTACACGATGTATTTCCTTAACAGCCCTCAGCTCCGCCTTTTCCGCCTGCAAAAGCTTTTTTCCGTCAACTGATATGACTGCGTCCCTGCCGCACAATGCCTTTCTCTCCTCCAAGCTATCCCCTCCTATATGTGCATTTCATGCTCTCTCAGCGTAAACCTCATTATTACTTTATATGCAAAACAGGTCTTGTCGTACATACATTTTTCTACACAAACCGATACGATCATCTTATCGGGGTCGTTATCAAGCATTGCTCTGCATACTGCCTTTGCCTTTTCCTCACAGAATGCACCTCCATGCTTTTCGTCCGTCATTACGCTTACACTGAGCTTCTCTCCGCCGAACAGACTGTCCTCACAGCCAAGCAGATAACCAAGTCCGTCCTCCTCCTCCCTGCCTATCACCGCAGAAGGCTTATCTACAGGGTACCCTACCTGTGTGAAACAATCAGCCCTGATCACACGAAAGTCCCGAAGCTCCTCACACTTGCAAAGTCTTTCCGTCATTATTTCAACAATATCGTTATTCACTTCTTCACTCCTCCGTTATCCTTCTGATACACGCCTTTGTATATGCTCCCGTTCTGTAAGTGTTCTCGTCCTTCCATATAAGCACATATTTTTCATTTCCGGAATATATCCTGCAGCCGTAATCGGATAATTCAAGCAGTTCGCTTTTGCAGAACATAATATGTCTCTTTATATCGACTCTGCCCTCTGACAAATGCTCGATTCCTCCCCATTGCTTCTGTCTGTATCTCGAAGGCAGTATCACAGCCCTGCCCTTTTTTATTCCTTCGCTGCTTTCCGCATATACAACACCGCCAAGTCTTTCTATTGCCCTTTCAAGCTCTCTCATAATTCATATCCCTTCAAATACAAAGCCTTCGTCAGTGATAAGCCCTTTAAGCTCGTTCAACGCTTCACTCCACAGTCTCTCAGCATATCCGAGCCTGCTTTTGCCGCTGCTTATCGAAATATCTCCTACCTTTATGCCCTCAGCTCCGCCGTCAGTCAATGTCCAGAGCACATATCTGTAATAAGCAAGAGCAGCGGCAGCAAATTCCGCCTTGCCGCCGCACTTCTCTGCCGGACAGGTAAGTCTCGATGAGATACTCTCCGCACTCATCTCGCAAAACATACTCTGTTCCTTTACAAATTCCTCCGAAAGTCCTGACAGGCTGCCGAATATATCAAGCACTCTTTCAATATTCAACCGTCATTCCTCCCGTCATATCACGAAAGTACCTTTGAAGCGTCCTCGAATATCTTCGCAAAGCCTGCAATGCAGCTTATGGAAGCTCTTTCAAGCTGTCTGTCGATAAGCTTGTCCGAATCCATAATGATATCCCCCGACTGCACCATTTCAAGGGCGCAGCTCTTGTCAAGACCGATAATCCTGCCCGATGCCATACTTGGAATATGAATGAGCTTTGCTCCCATCGGTGTTATCATTTCGCCCGTACCCTGAAAATTCAGTCCTGCCTGTGCGTCCTTCATTTCAGTGAGAGCAAGCAGCTTTCTCATCATATCGGTAGGCGCAAGGATAGTATTAAGCTCATAAGGTGAAAGCTCCGCCCAGAGCTTGATGAGGTCATCGTATGTAAGGGTATTTGCATTTTCCACAGATACTGTCGGAGCCGCATTGTTGTTGCCGTCACCGCTGATGATAACATTTACGGCGTCCTTGAGCTGTTCTCTTGCAATATGTGCGCCGATCTGACGGAGCGTTACGGTAAACAGGTCAAGTCTCTGAAAGCGTATTGCCTCATAAGACGCAACAAGCATTCTTCCTCTTTTGATGAGCTTGACAAGGTTTTCACTTGTTCTCAGATTTGTCTGAGGAAGCTGTGTTCCCTCAATAACAGGCTTTAGTGTCTTTTCGTCATCATAAGGCGCAGATACCACAGAACGGTAGTCCATGCCGCTGATGACTGTCTTTGCTGCGATTATATCCTTAAGATGATCGCTGCCCTCAATGCCCTTTTTGATAGCTCTTGATACATATTCAGGGAAAAGGGCTGCGGAATTAGATGTCTCAAAGAATTTCTGCACGCTGTCGGAACGCTCGCCGCATACCTTGATATCGTATCTCTTGAGCTGTCTCTGAAATGCATCAAGTCCCTCCAGCTCGCTGCCCTTATAGTTTTCCGAAGGGTCAAGCTCCTCAAGTACCTCCGTAAGAGTTCTTCCGCTGTTATACATACCCTTCTCAAGCTTAATGCTGTCATAAAATGCCATAGTCAAATTCCTCCTTATTTAAGTATAATGCCTGCAATATTTGCAGTAGTGTTAAGGTCAACAACAAGATATTCCCTGCCGTTAGCCGTATCCACGGTGACTTTGCCGCCCTCTGCTGCAGCAAGCATCTGATAGCCTACGTTAAGAGTGCCCGTATAGTTTACTCTGACATAGCCGCTAAGCTGAACGGCTGCAAAGCCCTCTCTCACATTTTTGCAGATACCGCAGAACGGACCGCTTGTCACCGCCTGCACCCAGCCGTTAGCCGTTATTGCAACAGGCTTTCCTTCCGCTACCGAGCTTGCAGCCTCAAAGGTAGCTGTTTTTTCATCAAAACCCAATAAAGAAATTTTCATTATAAATATCCTCCTTAAATATTGTTATATTCCGTATTGTTCTTTCTCTTTGTGCCTGCACCTGCAAGCTGTGGTCTCATCGGCAGGATCTCCTCCGCCCTCTGTTCAAACGCCTTTTTCAGCTCCGAAAGCTGTCTTACCGTAAGTTCCTCCGTAATATGTGCAAGGGTATCGGCACCAAGCTCCGGCAGTACCATCGCTGACAGTCCCTTTACCTCTCTTATCAGCTTGTCACGGTAGAATTCACCTTCGGCAGCCTTTTTCTCAAGAGTCCTGAACTTCTCCGCCAAGGCTCTTATCTCCTCCGCTGAAAAGCTCTGCTCATCTCCTGCAAAAAGCTTTTTTTCTATATCCACTTGTTTCACCTCCTTTCCGGTGTTCCTGCAATAGCCCTTTATAACACCCGCCTGCTTTTGTGCAGGCACTGCAACAAACGACCATTCATAGGCATCTACAGGCTCCTCAAGCGTTGCATAGCACAGCTTTCCGCCGTATTTTTTTCCTTTGATATGTCCGCACATGGATATTTCCTCTCCGCAGACAGAGCAGGTTCTCTTTTTCACTGCACAGCCTACGCTGACCTCCTTCTTTATTCCGCTGTCAAGCTCACAGATAAGACCGCTGTTCTGCTCACTTCTCGGAAGATAAGCCCTTGCGCACAGTCTTCTATAAGCTCTTCCGTCAAGCGCAGTCCTGCCTTCAACCTGTTCTGTCCTGCAGGAAAATATCCTTGCACTCTGATTGCCGCTTTTAGGGTCATGGTCTTTTATTCCCGTAACGCCTGTATAAAGCTCACAAAGCTTTTCAAGCGCTTCATCGGAAAATCTCTCATAGTCCCTGTCAATATCGTTATCACACAGCACAACCGAAAAGACATATACCTCATCTCCGGAAAGCTGTTTTCTTGTATATCGGTTTATCATTTCAAGCTCCCCTTCAAGGGGTGCTCCTGTTACGGTCTCCATTTTATTCCTCCTTTTTTGCCGCTGCCGTATTTTCTTTAAGAGCATCAGCCTGAGCATTGAGAAGTCTTGCCCTTGCAAGCTCCACTTCATCCTGCAGATTGATATTCTCCCATTCGATTCTATGCTCCGTCACGATTCCCTCCGTTTTAAAGAACATTTCGCATATTCTTCTTATGCTGTCCTCAAGGCACTTACGGTAGAACTCCAGCTCAGTCGTAAGTATATCCGCCTGCTGGCTTGACATACGCTCTGTAGACGACCAGGAAAGACCTAACAGAAACGGCGGTATCGACAGCTTGGAAAGTATCTGCTCAAGCAGCATTCTTGAAGGTATCTGACAGTCGGGGATCTGATTCTCCGCACCTATTACCTTTATTCCCACGTCACCCACGGTGACAAAATCCTTCGGCTCACGGCTTTTCATAGCCTTGCTCCACTCCGAGGCTATCTGTGCCGCTCTTTCCTTGGTAAAGCTTCTGTCGTTTTCACCCGGTTTATAGGACACGGCAAATCTGACATTGCCCACTCTGTCCCAATTGGTACCGACAGCATTGATTATCTTCAGCAGTATATCGCTTACAAACGGCAGTCCTTTAAGAACCGAAGTTCCGTAGACCTTTCCCGGATCATTCATCAGCGTACTGCATATGATAAGAGCCGGAAACCTGACAGGCACTCTTTCGCCTGCCGCCGTGCAGGTATAGTATCTTATATCAAACGGATTATCCCCTGCTTCAAGCTCCACATCGTCAAGAGACGCATTATACAGGGCGGCTATCCCCCTGCAGCCCCTTTCGGGAACTATCTCGCCTACTGCCGTACCGTAGGTGATAAGCTGGTCAAGAAACGTTGAAATAAAACTGTCGATACCTCTCTGACTGCCGTTTACCCTTACGGTTTTCAGAAATTCGTCAAGTCTTTTCTCTGCCTGTTTATCGCTGCATCTCACCTTAAAGCCGCCTACTAATCTGATAATTTTATACAAAGCCGCATCAATTATCGGCACAGACTCTCTCAGTGCTTTATACAGACGCCTTTCACAGCTTGTCTGCGCACCGACTGCAGAAAAGGGAAATCCGCTCCCGTCATACCCTTCACTCACAGCCGTCTGCACTTCAAGCCGATCTTTTTTCTTCCTTCTTTTAAACAGTTCCATATTCTCACCTCCTTTCATGCGGCAGGCTGGCGGCAAGCTGCCGCTCCATACTCAGGGACTTATCTCGATGACGCGATAACAAAGAAGTTATCCTCTGCCCCGTTAAGAACGGTCGTGACAAAGTATCTTATATCGTCCATTGCATGATCGTTCTCCTTAACGGGAATATCCCTTCCTCCGCTGTCCCAGCGGTAAAGCCCGAATTCCCTCAGGCTGTCCGTACATACACGGCAGATCTTTATCTGTCCTGCCTTCAGTGCAGTGCTGACCTGCCGTATACCGTCAAGCACATTGTTTTTTGCCGGCTTGACGTTATATTTGCCGTGCCGCTTGATCACCTCAATAAAACTCGCCGCCGACGGGTCAACAACAACACTCGTTACCTCCCGTTCTCCTATCAGCTCACATAAGCCCTGATAATGCTCCTCGTCAGTTCTTGAACTGCCCTCTCTCTTTGAACTGTAATAGTATTCATCGATCCTGTACCACACTTCTCCGTATCTGCCCCAAAGTCCGAAAGACGCCGGATTTACCGTTCCGTAATCGCACGATACCGCATATTCATCTGCTTCCCCCTCAGGACAGTCAAAGATCATTTCGTCCGCCGACATGAACGGATAGACAAGGCCTTCTCCGGCACACCATTTTTCCAAGCACAAACCGGTCGTAAAAGCTGCCCGAATAAAGCGTCTTATACCTGTCTATTATCTTCTGCGACAGTGAGGGATTATCCTCCATAAGAAAATGAATGTAATAGATATTCTTCTCCTCTGTCTTTTTCACCCACTCCCGGCAGAACCAATGCTGCGGATACTCGGGATTGCAGTTGAACCATAGCTTCGAGTTTTCTGCGGAGCATCTTGCAAGCGCCTGCTCGACAAACGATCTCGGCATAAGAGCCGCTTCATCAAACAGCACTCCGCATAAAGTCATGCCCTGTATCAATGCCGCCGAGCTTTCATCTTTTCCTCCGAAAAGATAGAACGTGTTCCTCCTTCCTCCGTGCGATACATAAAAGATGTTCGATGACAGCTTCTCCTCCACCTCAAAGCCAAGCTCTCTGAGTATCCTCAGCAGCGGAACTACAACATTCCTCCTGACTGACCGTATTGTCTTGCCGCATACCGCAAAACAGCTGTTATCGAAGGAAAACATTGCCCATGCGGCAAACGACACGCTCATGCAAAGCGTCTTTCCGCTTCTTACCGCACCGTCGCATATTATCCCGTCATAGGACGATGTCCGCCTTTTCGGAGACCACCAGCTCAATACGTCAAGCTGCTTTTTAGAAAATGCCTTATAGCTCATGCTTCATCATCTCCGTCTTTTATTCCGCTTATTACAGCCTTATAAAAGTCAGATGAGCTGTCGTTCTCCTCATGACCGTACTGCTCAAGCTTTTCAAGCGCTTTCAGTCTGTCAAAAAACTTTATCTCCAAAGCTCCCTCCTTCGGCCGTTTGATCTCGGCTACATTGAACAAGTCATAGCCCTCAGAGCCTGATATGAAGCTTTCTCCCTCAAACAGAAGCCTCACCGCATCATTAACACTCCCGAACGCTATCCTTTCATAGCCTGCATACGCCTTTTGCTTTGCGTTTTTAAGCCTTTTCTCATACAAACGTCTTATCTCGGTGTTTATCTCGTCTCTCGACAGAAGTGAAACACCTGCCTTTTCGGGTCTGTCAAAGCCTGCATTCATTGCAGCCTCCGCTGCATCTCCGCAGTTTGAATACAGCTCGCAAAAACGCTTTTCCTTGGCAGTTATACTGCCTGCCTTTCTTCTCAGATCTATTACCTCCTTTCACCCCTCCCTGCAAACGCAAAAAAATTCGACCTCAAAAGGTCGAATTATCATAAAGTTGTATTAAAAATTATTTTTCTCATTTATATGATTTTGTTCTTTTGTATATTAAATATAACAAGCGTCGATGTCCCCCGAGTCTCGCCTGCCGGCTCGGTCGGTGCTTCTGCCTTCGGCAGAGGTGTCCACCGGACAC
>CACXGH010000005.1 GCA_902767175.1 uncultured Ruminococcus sp. | reverse complement strand
GGGTGTCCGGTGGACACCTCTGCCGAAGGCAGAAGCACCGACCGAGCCGGCAGGCGAGACTCGGGGGACATCGACGCTTGTTATATTTTCCGTAATTGTGTGAAAGAAAGATACACTGAGGGTACAATGTTCCCCGGACTGTCATTAAACAGTACATACATTTCTCATTTACGACACTATAAAAAAGATTTCACAACCGTATAATAGAGGGATTCACAACAAAAAATGTACTGCCTCACTTTGTCGGCAGTACATCTGACTTGCTTATTTATATGTCCACGGCATGAACTTCCACTGCAAAAGCTTTCTTCTCAGTTCGGAAGATGTCCTGCCTGTAGGTCTGAGATAATCGCTGTAGCCCTTCTGTTTAAGGGATTTCTTGATTGTCGAATATGAAAACCCCTGTTTCAGCAGGATATCCACCACTGCCATTACAACAGACGGGAGTTTCTGTCCTTCAAAAAGCTCTGTAAGTGCAAGATTATCTTTTCTCTGCAGCTTCATATTCTCATATACCCTGAGCATTGCATCAATCCGCTCATAGCAGTTGATATTCTCTGTAGTGTTGTCCTTTACGGCTATACCCTCGGCACAGCGTTCAAGCTTTGTATCCGCACAGGCTATCTGCGGGTCATAAAGAAGTACATTATAGATGAATGGCTCAACATATCCGAAGCTGCATTCCTCATAGAACTTTATATGATTGCGAAGAAGATATTCCCGTTTCAGCATAACTGCCGTAAAATCAAAATATACACGGGAATGTATCAGCTGTTCCATAAGCTTCACAGGATCTATTCTGTCAGATACAGTCTTTTTTATGCCTGCGCTGCCGACATTTCCCGTCTGCGAGGTAAGTGCAAATACAAAGTCCGCAGCGTGTTCATCTGCCGTTCTTAGGTAATCGGCAAAATAGTTCTGATACTGTCTGCTCGGGTAAACAAATGTGATATACTTACCGTCAGACTTATAAATTCCTGTGTTGAGTGCGGAGCTTATCGTACTTCCTCCGCTCTGTATCACACAGCCCCTTAAATCGTGTCTTTTTATTTCCTCAAGCACACGGATAACGCTGCTGTCGGTAGAATTCATATCAATAACAATAAATTCCACCTCAATTTCCTTAAGCTCATCGGAAAGTCTCTTTATTATATCAGTAATGTGACGGCCGTTATTTTTTGAAGGTATGATAACAGACAAATCTACAATTCCCATAGCAATGCTCCCTTTTCCCGTATATACACATTATATCACATTCCGATAAAAACAAAGCAGAATTTTTGAAGAGATTTATTCATGATTTTTTACAGTCTTTTTATGCAGTTTCACGAATCCGCACCAATCTCTTCACGGATAAGGTCGGCTGTTTCGTTAGCAAGTCTGCTTATTTTTTCTTTATCAAGACCTTCAAGCATTACTCTGACAAGAGGCTCTGTACCTGAAAGACGTACAAGTATTCTTCCGTCCTCGCCAAGCTCCTTTTTGACCTCTTCTATCTTGTTTTTTACCGCCTGATTTGTAAAGAAATGCAGTTTGCCCTCGTTTGTAACTCTTACATTGATAAGCACCTGAGGATATCGTGTCATAAGTGTTGCAATACTTGAAAGCTGTGCTCTTCTTCTGTTTACAAGGCTGAGCAGCTGAGCCGCAGTAAGCTGACCGTCTCCCGTTGTAGAGTAGTCAAGGAAGATTACATGACCTGACTGTTCACCGCCGAAGTTATATCCTTCACGGAGCATTGTTTCAAGGACATATCTGTCTCCGACATCGGTAGATACGAATTTAAGTTTATTGTCACTGCAGAAGCGGCTGAATCCCATATTGGACATAACCGTTCCGACAGCAGTATTCTTGCTGAGCTTACTGCGCGAAGCAAGGTCAAGGGCGCAGATAGCCATGATGAAGTCACCGTCTATAACATTGCCCTTTTCATCAACTGCGAGGCATCTGTCTGCATCACCGTCAAAGGCAACACCAGCCTGCAGACCGTTTTCTACAACATATTTCTGAAGATTTTCAAGATGAGTCGAGCCGCAGTCCTTATTAATATTCACACCGTCAGGCTCGTTATAGAGCATGGAGCATTCAGCACCGAGTCTTGTAAAGAGCTGTTCGGCTGTACTTGATGCAGAGCCGTTTGAACAGTCAATAGCTATCTTCATACCGTCAAGACGATAAGGCACTGTACCTATAATATGCTGTATATAATCCTCACGGGCATTAACCGCACGGCTGACTCTGCCGAGACCGTCACCTGTGGGGGCATAATACGGCTTTGAATGGTCAATAACTATGGACTCTATCTCCTCCTCAAGTGCATCGGGAAGCTTATAGCCGTCACTCGAGAAAATCTTGATACCGTTATATTCAAATGGATTATGAGACGCTGAAATCATTATACCTGCATCGGCATTGTATTCCTTGATAAGAAATGCAACTGCAGGCGTTGGCAAAGCGCCAAGCAGTACAACATCTGCCCCGACAGAGCATAAGCCTGCAATAAGCGCTCCCTCGAGCATATAAGATGAACGGCGTGTATCCTTGCCGATAAGTATTTTCGGATGCTCACCGCTGCGGTTATCCGTAAGCACCATAGCTGCCGCCCTGCCTATATTCATAGCAAGCTCACAGGTAAGTTCTGTATTTGCCACGCCTCTGGCACCGTCTGTTCCGAATAATCTTCCCATTTCAATTCTCCTTTACTACAGTTTTTTATCAGAAAATGCACTATTAACACTATGAACAGCCGAGCATAAAAATGCAGTTCCTGCCGCATTATCGGCAGAAAATACAGGCTCGGCAAAATACGCATTGAATTTCTTTGAAAGACTGTCCCGTATCAGCTTATCAGACATCACTCCGCCTGCAAAAAGAACAGGCATATCTCCAAGCTTATTTAAAAGGGCAGTACACATATCCGACAGAGTTTTTTCAACGCAGGCAAGGCAGAGAGCTGCCGTTTCTTCCTTTGATGCTCCTCTGTCAAAAGCATTTCTGCAGATATTCTCAATTCCCGACAAGCAGCAGTCGCAGCCTTTGAGTGTTGCTCTGCCCTTAACCCTGCCGGAATAAGACACAGCAAACTTTTCAAGCTGTATTCCGCACGGGAAATCAAGTCCGAGCATTACGCCTACTCTGTCGATAAGCTGACCAGCATTAAGGTCGAGTGTTTTTGCTGCTATATCAGCCTTGAACAGCTTTTTTTCGTCCGGAGATACAATAACCGCTTCGGTAGTTCCTCCGGAAACATGGAATGCAAGGAACCTGCTGTTAAAAAGTTCCGTACAGCCTGCTGAAAATGCAGCCGCAGCGATATGGCCGCTCTGATGAGAAAATGTGTATAGCGGCAGCTTCATGGCTGCCGCTATAGCTCTTGCAGCAGAAAGTCCGACTGTAAAGCACGGCATATATGAGCCTTCGGCATCACGGGGTTTTGACGAAACACCTATTGCGGTTATTTTTCCGTCAAAGCCGTCAAGAAGCTCCTCGAGAATATCGGGGAGCTGTCTTGTATGGTGAAACACTGCATCACTCTGACGCAGTCCGCATTCACCGCTTTTTACGGGAAGAAGCTTTTTCACCTGCTTCATTCCGAGCTGTGTATCATAAACTGCGGCAGAAGTAGTATAATTGCTTGTATCTATTCCGAGAAAGCACGGCATCAGCCCTCACCGCTTTTCTTTATGTCTTTTGCAACAGAGCCGAGAACACCGTTAACATATGAAGCGTCCTCGGGAGAAGCATAGTTCTTCGCAAGCTCTACCGCTTCGTTTATAGATACGCTTACAGGAATGTTTTTGATGTAAAGCATTTCAAATACCGCTATACGCAGAACAGTAAGCGATATCTTTGATATTCTGTTTTTCTTCCAGCCCCTCAGCTCCGGTTCTATACGGGCATCTATCTCCTCAAGATGATCCTCTACACCGCTTACAACAGTACGGACATAGTCACTGACCTGTGTATCACGGGCATCAAGGGCATCTTCAAAGACATCTTCGGCTGTATCGTCACGGAAAAGACGCTCAAATACAAAACCAAGCGCCTGCTGTCTTTCCTCTCTCCTTGAGAGGGGCTTGTTCTCACTGCTGCCGGTATTAGCCATGTCTCAACTCTCCCTGTTTTATTATTTAAGTATAGCCTTATGGAATATCTTCTTGCCCTTCTTGATTACCGCAAAGCCCTTTTCAAAATCCGCTGCGCTCAGCTCGGCTTTAATATCCGTCTGCTTTTCATCGTTGACAGAAATACCGCCCTGCTGGATAAGTCTCCTTGCTTCTCCCTTTGACGGAGCAAGCTTTGTTATGAACAGAAGGTCAATAAGCGATATTTTTCCGTCCGTGAATACAGACTCGTCAAGCTCTGTCGAAGGCATATTATCAGTATCCGCCTTATTTGAGAAGAGTGCTCTTGCACCCTCGAGTGCCTTCTGTGCCTCTTCATCGCCATGGACAAGTTTTGTAAGCTCGAATGCAAGAAGCTCTTTGGCTGCGTTAAGCTCACTGCCCTCAAGCTTTTCATACTTTCTGATCTCCTCCATAGGAACGAAGGTAAGCATTTTCAGGCACTTGACAACATCGCTGTCTGCGACATTTCTCCAATATTGGAAGAAATCGAACGGAGAAGTCTTTTCAGGATCAAGCCATACTGCACCCTTTTCGGTCTTACCCATTTTCTTTCCCTCAGAATTAAGGAGAAGATTTATCGTCATCGCATATGCATCCTTGCCGAGCTTTCTTCTGATAAGCTCAGTTCCGCCGAGCATATTGCTCCACTGGTCATCTCCGCCGAATTGGAGATTACAGCCGAAGCGCTGGAAAAGTGAAAGGAAGTCGTAGCTCTGCATTATCATGTAGTTGAATTCAAGAAAGCTGAGTCCTCTCTCCATGCGCTGCTTGTAGCACTCTGCTGTAAGCATACGGTTAACGCTGAAGCAGGCTCCGACTTCCCTGAGAAGCTCTATGTAATTAAGCTTAAGCAGCCAATCTGCGTTATTTACCATTATAGCCTTATCTTCTGAGAAGTCAATAAAGCGGCTCATCTGCTTTTTAAAGCACTCACAGTTATGCTGTATTGTCTCCTGAGTCATCATTTTTCTCATATCGGTCTTGCCTGACGGATCACCTATCATAGCTGTTCCGCCGCCGATAAGAGCTATCGGCTTATTGCCTGCCATCTGCAGTCTCTTCATAAGACAGAGTGCCATAAAATGACCGACATGAAGGCTGTCTGCTGTAGGATCAAAGCCGATGTAGAATACGGCCTTTCCGCTGTTTACAAGTTCCTTTATTTCCTGCTCGTCTGTCATCTGAGCGATAAGTCCCCGCTCCTGCAGTTCTTCAAATACTCCCATATTCTTGTCCTCTCTTTCTTTCGTTCAGGGAATGGGGTTCCCTGCACTCCGCAGTCTGCGTGTGTAAAATAAAATATACTATTTGGGGACAAAAAACGCCCCCTGTGTCTACAGAGGGCGATAATTCACCGCGGTACCACCTCAATTTACTGTTGCCTTTGACAACAGCCTTACGGGCTGCATACACAGCCTCGCACTGTAACGTGTGCTAAACGGTCAGACTTATGCTGAAGAGCTTTCTCGGTCTGACGGCTCAAAGATGTATTTCGCAGAGCACCGACGGATATTCGCACCGACCATATCCTCTCTTAAGACAGCTCTCTCTGTTACTTTTTCTTATCACAGCCGATATAGTCATAGTATATACAGTTTTTTCGGTTTTGTCAACGATATTTTTCAGCGAAAACTTAGCCTCTAAATTGCAATATAAAATGTCAGTGAAATTAAGCGACATTTAATTGTTTAAGCAAATCATTAGCAGACAATCCGTTGAAGATT
>CACXGH010000004.1 GCA_902767175.1 uncultured Ruminococcus sp. | reverse complement strand
CTTGCCGGCCGCAGGAATACTTTGTGTATTCCGAGGATTGACAACGAAGTTATGCGGAATTTAACGCCAAAGCTTGTCGTCAGGTCTGTTTGATATTAGTATTATACTGATATCAAATAATAAAGCACGGCAGACTGATTATAGTTTACCGTGCTTTTGTGTTTTATTCTGTTTTTCGGCAGAAATATATCAAACGATTATTTCGCCCTCAACATTGCCTGCAACACCTGCAGCATTTGCTTCGTCAGTATCAATATGCATAGCAGGAGCAAATCTGTCGCTTACTCTTACTACAACATCACCGAATACAAGCTTTCTGCCCTCACCGCCGACAGCTACGCTGACAATCTGCTTATCCTTGAAGCCGTTGTCCTCTGCTGTCTTTGTATCAAAGTGAATGTGTCTCTTTGCAACGATAACACCCTCTGTAAGCTCAACCTCGCCCTTAGGTCCGATAAGCTTGCAGGCAGGTGTTCCTGCTACATCGCCTGACTCTCTTACAGGGGGAACTATACCGAGCTTGCGGGCATCAGTGAAGGATACCTCTATCTGACAGGCAGGTCTTACAGGACCGAGAATGGAACAGGTAAGCTCACCCTTAGGTCCTACTACTGTTACCTTCTCAAAGCAAAGGAACTGACCGGGCTGCGAAAGGTCCTTCTTGTTTGTAAGCTCTGCACCCTTACCGAAAAGTGTTTCAAGAGCCTCCTGTGTAACATGGACATGACGTGCTGAGGTTTCAACAAGAATTTTCATTTTATTACTCTCCTTTATGTATTGATACGGCATGATCTGCTCATATATATTCATTTTACAACGATTTCCCCTAAAAGTAAATATGATACTTGAACAATTGACAAAAAAGTTTTCACTTCCTGCTTGTTTTGTCAGTCATATGTATGCTCGCAGACTTCCTTTATCTTTTCCTGCAGTCTGAGCATATCCTCAAATGCGGCAGGCTTATTGTTCGGGTTTCTGAGCAATGCGGCAGGGTGAAGTATCGGCATCATGAGTATACCGTTTTTCTCAAAGAACATTCCATGTTCCTTCATTATTTTTATGTCGGGCTTGATTATTCTTGCCGCTGCTATTCTGCCGAGACAGACCACTATTTTAGGTCTGAGCACCGCAAACTGCTTTCTTAGCCATTTTATGCATTGTTCCTGTTCCTCCGGCAGAGGATCTCTGTTCTTTGGGGGGCGGCATTTTACGATGTTGGCTATATAAATGTTCTTATGCCTGTCAAGATCCACCGCTGCAAGTAGCTTATCGAGGAGCTTGCCTCCTCTGCCGACAAACGGCTCACCCTGCAGATCCTCATTTTCTCCGGGGCCTTCACCAATGAACATTACCTCAGCATTTTCTGCACCTACACCAAATACTACGTTTGTTCTGGTACTGCACAATTCGCAGTTCTTACAAGAGAGGCATTCCTCCCTCAGCTTTTGCAGTTCTTCATTCTTTGAAGACATATTATCACTCCGATCGGTTTATTTATTATGATTGTACCACACCGGGACAAACTAAACAACCCTTAAGGGAGCGCTGATCAAATTCAGCGCCTGTATTGTGTCAGCAATTTTTTCGTCAGGTTGTGCAAAAAGACCGCAGGCCGCCTGACGGTTGTCAGCGGATTTTTGTGCAAGATGGCGGAAAAAGGGCAAGCAAGACAGGTGCTGAGACGTAAGGCGTGATTTATTCAGCGATTACTAAAATAAATAAAATATTAACTTAAACCTCACCGATAAATTGTATAAATTTCGGCATAATTCCATTTGTGTTTTTGATGATAATAATGTAGAATAGTATTGCACACTCTTTTTTGGTGCCGATGTGCAGATCATGTACATCAAAGAACTTATTACTATATGGGAGTTGTTTTTTCTAAATGAAAAAAATAATATCATTTTTACTTTCGGCAGCCGTAATGCTTTCTGCCGTGCTGATACCGCAAATCAGTGCAGGAGCTGCGGAATTTGAGGTAGACTTCGGTGTTCACTGTGTGTCTCTCTATCTTGAAAACCTTGATACGGATACTGTCGTCTACTCAAAAAATCCCGACCAGCAAAGACCTCCTGCATCTACCACAAAAATAATGACATATATCATTACTGCCGAGAATGTCAAAGACCTCAAGAATACTATGGTAACTATAAAAAGCAGCGTTATTCATATGCTTGACGGCACAGGAAGCTCAATGGCAGGGCTGAAGGCGGAAGAAAAGCTGTCTGTATATCAGCTTCTTAACTGTATGATGATACCCTCCGGAAATGATGCTGCTTTAGTGCTTGCCGATTATATAGGCAAAGGAGATATAAACAAGTTTGTCGACATGATGAACAAGAAGGCTAAGGAGCTTGGCTGTGAGAACACCCACTTCAGCAATCCTCACGGTCTGAACAGCGAAAACCATTATACAACCGTCAGAGATATGGCAAAAATAACCAAGTATGCGCTTACACTTCCCGAATTCATCGACATAACAGACACTGCTACATCTGATGTCATAGGCGAGGACAGATATCTTGTAACAACAAACTCAATGATAGATCCTGTCAGGGGCGGAGACCTTTACTATCCGTATGCAAAGGGAATAAAAACAGGATCTACGGGCAATGATTCAGGTTATTGTCTTGTATCCACCGCCGAAAAGAACGGCTATTCATATCTCTGTGTTGCATACGGAGCGCCCTATGAGGACGAGGAGGGCGAGCGGTATGAAAACGGAGCAATGCTCGATTCAATACATCTTTATCAGTGGGCTTTTGACGAGCTGAGCATAAAGACTATCCTTGACAAAAATGATCTTGCCAAGGAGATAAAGCTTGAATTCGCATGGAATAAAGACACATTGCAGCTCTCTCCTGCATCAAGCTTTTCAACCATGCTGCCCGATGATGTTGAAATTTCGAGCATAGATAAGCTGTTTGATGTTCCCGAAAGCATAGAAGCTCCTGTAAAAGAGGGAGATGTTATCGGTAAAGTTACATTGAGCTATGCAGGACAGGCACTCGGAACGGTAGACCTTATTGCAACGGAGAATATCGACCGCAGCGAATTATTATCTGCATTGGACAGCATCAAGAATGTGATAACCTCAAAATGGTTTATTATTACGGTAATAGTTATTGCTGTACTTGCTGTAATATATGCAATATTCTTCCTTGTTTTCAGAAAGAAGAAAAAGAAACAGCGCCCTGTAAAGAAATACAGAAAATTCTGAAGCAATTAGTATAAGGCACGGTAAGCCTATTTCAGAGCTTACCGTGCCTTATGTTTATTTTTTATTAATTTATATTAGACTCCTATTAAAAGCAGTATTACGGTGTCGTGCCTATCAGATCCGTAATGCTGCCTGAAAGGGCATAGCGCTCAGCACGGCGGCACAGCGGAAGGTTTAATTCAGACTTTTCTATGCATCTGAAGCATTCCTCTGCTTCTCTGTTCCTGCCCGTCAGCACACAGCTCAGACCTAAGCTGTACAGCGTACTGAGAGTCCTGTAACTGTATTCATTCGAGGACACTGCGAGTCTTTTTCTTGCTAAATTATACATTTTCGCTGCAGCTTCCCTGTTATCTCCACTCAATATTTTATCGGCTTTTGAAAACAATTCAAGCTCCGCTGCCGAATAAGTAAGCTCAAGCTGAAACCGGCTTCTGCCGTTCTTCGTGACAAAACGGGACTCATTAAGACACTTGGCTGCTTCGCTGAGAACAGCTCCTATGCCGCTCATATCATGAGTTTTTTTCTTGTATGTCAGCAGCAGCATAAGATACTCGGTATAATAAAATGCCGAACCGTTCCTTTCAACAAGCCTTTTCACCTTTTTCAGAACTTCTCTTGCTTCTTCAAGCCTTTCGTAAGCACAGCAGTAATATGCTATATTCAGATATGCGGTTATTTTATAGCCTCCGAAACATCTTGAAGCTCTTCTTCGTGCGGCTCTGTAAGCCTTGTCAAAATCACTGTCATACCTGAGCATTGCAAATTCATCAAGCTTGTCCGCCGTTATATGAGAGAGAAGGATACACACGGCAGATCCGAAAAACAGTATCATTCCCAATACCATAGAATTCATAATATCAAAGGCAAGTATCAGGGCACTTGCAGCAAACGCAAGCAAAGATACCAAATACAGAACACCCGTGGTGAAAAAAGCAAATACCATTTTTATCCTTCCTGTTCCGTCAGAATATTCCTGCAATGAGCATTACTATACCCGTGACAGCCGCACCCACTGCCGTAATAACGGGCAATGCACATCCAAGGCAGCAGCTTCCCCTGTATCCTGCCGGCGGTCTTGACGGCGGAGGCGGCGGTGCACCGTATCCTCTGCCGTAATACCTGCCTGAGCTTCTGCCGTATCTTCCCGGCGGCGGACCTCCGAAGCCTCCTCCGCGAGGCGGCGGGGGCGGCGGTCTGTGTCCTCCGAAACCTCCTCCGGGGGGCGGACCTCCTCTTCTTCCCCCGGGGGGCGGAAATCCTCTGTTCATGGTCATTCTCCTTTCATAAGCGTTTTAAACAAGGAGCTAAGCTCCAACAAGCTCGCTTGATTGGAGCGAGCGACGCCGTCAACAGACGTCGGGGAGCTTTAGCTCCTGCGGGCGT
>CACXGH010000003.1 GCA_902767175.1 uncultured Ruminococcus sp. | reverse complement strand
GTCAAGAAATAAGTCAGCCTTACGGCTGACGGGCAATTCATCCCACCGCCTTAGAGGCGGGGGACTTCTTGCCCATTTAGGTTAAAGATCACACTCTGTTAGGTGACAGAGAAAAGGCAATGTTTGTGCTGTGGTCGGCTATTCTTTCAAGGTTTGTAAGCAGCTCCATAAACAGTGTGCCTATTGCTGCACTGCATTCGCCCTTGCTCAGTCTCTCAATATGGTTGTCCTTGTACTCCTCTGTCTTGTCGTCTATCTCCTGCTCACAATTGCTTATGCTTTCAAGCAGTCTCGGGTCATCAGACTTGCCAAAGAACAGGTCAAGCGAATCTGTAATGACATTCTCAACAAGGTCTTTAAGATCCTTTATCTCCTCAATCGCCTTGCTGCTGAATTCCTCGTCATTCTCGATTATTCTTGACGCTATCTCGCAGATATTCTCCGCATGGTCGCCTATTCGCTCAATATCACTTACAACATGATAATATGAGCCTATCTTGATCAGGTCATGATCCTCAAGCGGCAAACCGTTTATCCTTACTAAAAATGACGTTATGCTGTGGTTGAGGTAGTCTATGACCTCTTCATTCTCCGATACCTTCGGTATTATCTTATCGTCCTTATTCAGCAGAGCGTCCATTGACATCTTGAAGTTCTTATTGGAAAGAGTACTCATGCGCTCTATTTCTTTCGTGACCTGATTTACAGCTATAGGCGGAGTTTTAAGAATACGTTCGTCCACAAACTTAAGACGGCATGGCTCTTTCTCCTCCTCTTCCTTCTTTCCTCTGATTATCATACACGATATCTTTGTTATCAGGTTTACACAGGGAAGCAGAACAAGTGTCGATACTATAGTGGATACTATATGAACAAGGGATATCTGCAGAGATACATTATTAGGTGACATACTCTGTATCCATGACGTAAACGGAGTAAGCAGCGTTATCACACTGAATATCACCGTGCCGAAAACAGTAAACAATACATAGGACAGCGACGTCCTTTTTGCGTCCTTTGTCGCTCCTATAGAGGATATGACCGCTGTAAAGCACGCTCCGATATGTATACCGTATATAATGTATACAGAATCGGGAAGAAGCAATGCTCCCGCAGCGCCTAAAGCCTGAAGTATACCCACTGCTGCAGACGAGCTTTGAATAAGCGCCGCAAACAGTATTCCGAACAGAACTCCCAACAGCGGATTGCTTATCGAGGATATCAGCGTCTTGAACGCATCAGACTCGGCAAGCGGTTTCAGGTTTGAGCTCATCGTTGTCATACCGAAAAACAGTATACCGAAGCCGGCAATTATCTGACCTGTATATTTTGTGTTGTTCTTTTTGCTCAGCACTACCATGAATGCACCAAGGAAAATAAATATCGGTGCATATTGTGATATATTGAACGAAAGGATAAGGCTTGTGACGGTAGTACCGATAGTAGCGCCCATAAGGACGCCCATTGCCTGACTCAATGTCATCAGGCTTGCGTTTACAAAGCCGACTACCATTACTGATACAGCGGTCGAGCTTTGGATTATTGCTGTTACAATTACTCCGACAAGTGCTCCCAGCCAGCGGTTAGATGTTATCTTTTCAAGTATCTTTCTCAGTTTGGCACCTGCGGCAAGCTCCAGACCGTCGCCAAGCAGCTTCATGCCATAGAGAAAAAGTCCGAGACCGCCGAGAGCAAGGATTATCTGTGTAACAGTCGATTCATCGGGCATAATCGTTCCTCCATATTTTCATCAGTTCCTTCTGATGACTTTTTCTTCTGTTTTCTTTCTTATTTTACGACTGATTATATCATATTACATCGGCAGACAACTAAAATTCTTATTCAGAATTAAAATTATTTTTCTCATTAGTACAAAATGCATAAAGAACACGGGCATTTTTTGTCATAAATATAACAAGCGTCATCGCCCGCTCCGATCAAGCGAGCTTGTTGTAGCTTAGCTCCATGTTTAATACCGCCCTGCATATCCGAAACCGTCCTTAATCATTATCCTCCGCATCATTTTCAGCATTTTCTGTATTATCCTTCGGGACATCTTTATATTGATCTATAAGCTTTTCAATGAGGCTGTAGATTTTTTCGGCGGAATTGCCGTGACTTTTCTTAGCGATATTCTCTCTCATTATCTGACGCTTTTCAGGAGAATTCATAAGGTCTGTGATAACATCAGTGCAGGTATTATCCTTTTTCAGTCTGACAGCCATACCGTTTCTTACAAGATAATCCGCATTCTGCTCCTCCTGTCCGGGAATGGGCTTGAATAATGCCATAGGCAGATCTGCAGCTATCGCCTCAGTTACGGTAAGTCCTCCCGGCTTGGTAACTATGATATCACTCATACGCATATATCTTTCTACCTTATCGGTAAAATAAAGAAGCTTGGTGCTCTTTGACGGTTTGAGATGTCTTGAATTGCGGTAATTGGAGCGCTGCTGTTTAAGTGTAGGATACATTTCACGAAGCTGGTACAGGGTATTGTTTATATCAATCTTGCTGAGATATTTCTCAAATGTCTCATACAGCTTTTCGTTCTTTCCTGTAATAACGATTATCTGAAATTCAGCTTCAGACTTAACTACCTTATGATAAATTTTCAATACATCGGTAACACCGAAAGACCCCGCCATAATAAGCACAGTCGGCAGCTTCGGGTCAAGTCCTTCTTCTTCAAATGCCTTTTCTCTGTCTATATCCTCAAGAAAACCTGCCTTTATAGGAATACCGTACGGATAAGCCATATTTTTATCAATGCCTCTTGAGCTTATCTGTTCAACCATTTCCTCACTTGAAAGGATATATGCATCAACACCGTTATTAATGTAGGTCTTATGCACTGCAAAATCGGTAATAATACTTATAACGGGAAAATGAAGACCGAGCTTTGTCTTAAGAGAAGCTATTATTTCTGTAGCGAACGCATGGGTCGTAACAACGACATCGGGGCTGAATTCCTCAAGCATCGGGAGAAGCCTCTTGCTCATACCCATCATTGTTGCAGATACTGTTTTATTTATCGGAGTATTCTTATCCGAGCTTTTATACATACCTCCGAAAAGTTTAGGCGTATTTTTCGCCATATATTCATAACCGCCGGTTATAGTCTTATTAAGCATCGGACTTACATATTGTATAGTATCGATTATTTCTACCTGAGAATCGGGAGACCTGTCAAGAATATATTCCTTCAAGGCATTAGCCGCCCTCATATGACCGCCGCCCGTAGTGGCTGATAAAATAAGCACCTTCATATCAAAACCCCTTTTCTATGGTTTAATAATATATTTATTATACCTCATCTGCAATGTTATTTCAAGAAAAATACATCACAAGTACAGGGTTTTTGAATGAGTAAACAAATGATGAACAAAAAGTGCTATATGAATATTATTGTCATGATTTCCTGCGTAATCATGACAGTGCGCAATAAAAAGTCAGAGGACTTCGTCCTCCGGACCTCCTGCAAGGGACTCTGTCCCTTGACCCTGCAAGCCTTTGAAAAGGCTTGAGCGAAACTTTTAATATTTTGTTCACAGGTTATTAACCCGTTCAAAAACCCTGATAATTTGCGAATAAAGACTTGACCGAAAGGCGTTTTTGTTGTATAATACATTTGCCTGCTGGAATAACTCAGTTGGTAGAGTACCTCACTCGTAATGAGGAAGTCGAGGGTTCAAGTCCCTTTTCCAGCTCTT
>CACXGH010000002.1 GCA_902767175.1 uncultured Ruminococcus sp. | reverse complement strand
GTCAAGAAATAAGTCAGCCTTACGGCTGACGGGCAATTCATCCCACCGCCTTAGAGGCGGGGGACTTCTTGCCCATTTAGGTTAAAGTCAATAGTACATATAGGTACTAAGGATTGAGTATAATGTATTTCAGGCATATAAGGGATATGAGAGAGGACCACGACATGAAACAGCAGGAGGTTGCGGATTATCTCGGAATAGCACAAACTGTCTATTCACGCTATGAAAGAGGTTTTCAGACCATTCCTGTTGAGCATTTGCTGAAATTGGCAGACCTTTATAATGTATCTACCGATTATCTGCTCGGAAGAACCGACAACCCGTGACTTTATTTTTCGGCAGTATTGATTTTTTTTGAAAAATAGCTTGCATTTCAGGAAACAATGTGTTATAATTCGTATGTTATCTATGGAGAAACGAAAGAGGTGAGTAAACATGAAGGAGAACATTCATCCTAACTACCAGCAGACAACTATCACTTGTGCTTGCGGTAATGTAATTGAAACCGGTTCAACTAAGAGCAACATCCGTGTTGAAATCTGCTCAAAGTGTCACCCGTTCTTCACAGGCAGACAAAAGCTTGTTGATACAGGCGGTCGTGTTGATAAATTCAAGAAGCGTTACGGTATGGGAAAATAATGCTTGTATGCTACCGATTAGGACGACACACAATCTGTGTCGTCTTTTTCTATCCTTTTTTGACTTTTTACGGAAGGAGCGACCCTATGCAGAGCTATAAAACCGTTGAAAAGGAAGCTGCCGATGAATTCATCGAACAGCGCTCAAGATTTATCGGCTATGTCAAGCCCGTTACAACCGAGGAGGAAGCAATAGCCTTTATTAATCAAAAAAGGCATGAACATTGGGACGCAACTCATAATGTCTACGCCTATTCCCTTCGCAGCGGACAGCTCCGGCGCTGCAGCGACGACGGAGAGCCGCACGGCACGGCAGGAGTACCGGCACTTGACGTAATAGTAAAATCCGGTATTACCGACGTTGTTGTTGTCGTAACAAGATACTTCGGAGGTATACTTCTCGGCACAGGCGGTCTTGTAAGAGCATATACCAAAGGTGCAAGAATTGCGCTTGATGCAGGCGGAATTATCACAATGGAAATCTGTTCCGCTGCAAAGCTGAGCTGTGATTATTCACAGTACGGCAAAATATCGGGGCTTATACCTGCAAACGGCGGTGTAATTGACGATACGAGCTTTACCGATAAGGTGGAGATCAGCTTCCATATAGGCGGAGGACTTTCCGCATTTCAGAAGCAGCTTGCAGATGCGACCTGCGGAGCTGTTGAGGCGGAAATACTTGAAGAAAGGTATTTTAAGGCATAATAATAAATTCTTTCAGAAAAATAAAGGTATAAGAACGTTTTCTGCGTATAAATAAGTATACGGAGGTGATCGTATGCTTATAAGAGAACAGCTTGAGCTGAGAGAACAGAATACGCTGTCAGAATATGCCGCTCTTTCACAGAATACACGGGGGCGTGTCAAGCCCGAAAACAAATGCTCTGTAAGAACGGAATTCCAGCGTGACCGTGACCGCATTATCCACTGCAAGTCCTTCCGCAGACTGAAACACAAAACTCAGGTGTTTCTCTCTCCTGAGGGAGACCACTACAGAACAAGACTCACACATACACTTGAGGTAGCTCAGATCGCAAGGACTATTGCCCGTGCCCTGATGCTTAACGAAGATCTTACAGAAGCAGTATCGCTTGCTCACGACCTCGGTCATACACCATTCGGCCATGCAGGTGAGCGTGCCCTGAATTCTCTGTATAAAAACGGCTTTCATCATTATGAGCAGAGCTTAAGGGTTGTCGATGTCCTTGAAAAAGACGGACAGGGACTTAACCTCACCTACGAGACACGAAACGGCATTCTGTGCCATACCTGCGGAAAGCAGGCTGACACGGCAGAAGGACGGATAGTCCGTATTGCTGACAGAATAGCATATATGAACCATGATATCGACGATGCTGTAAGGGCAGGAGTAATTAAAAGCAGTGATATACCGAAAGACATCACTGAGCTTATCGGCAATGATACCTCCTCAAGAATCAACAGCATGGTTATGTCGGTTATCGAAAACAGCGAATGCGGAAATATAAAGATGTCACAGGAAATACAGTATGCCTTTGATAAGCTTCACGGCTTTATGTTTGAAAGCGTTTATTCAAACGAATATGCAAAACATGAGGAAAAGAAAGTCCCCGAACTTATCGGTCTGCTGTATACATACTATCTCAGGCATCCCGACCTGCTGCCCGATGATCTCTGTTTTGTTGCAGAGAATGAAGGCATCGAGCGTGCTGTCTGCGATCACATTTCGGGTATGACAGACCATTATGCTACAGAAAAATTCAAGGAGCTGTTTGTTCCCGACCCGTGGAAGATAAACTAAAGGAGAGAAAAATGTCAATACCGCAGGATTTCATACAGGAGCTTAAAAGCAGAACGGATATTGCCGATATTATTTCAGGCTATGTCACACTGAAAAAAACGGGAAGAAATCTTATGGGACTGTGTCCCTTTCACGGAGAAAAGACTCCTTCGTTCAGTGTATCGCCCGAAAACGGCTTCTTTCACTGCTTTGGCTGCGGAGAAGGCGGAGATGTTATAACCTTTATCCGCAAGATAGAAAACCTCGATTATGTCGAGGCTATCAGGCTGCTGGCTCAGAAGGCAGGAATGAGTGTTCCCGAGGACGGTCAGGACAAGGGACTTGCCGATCTGAAAAAAAGAATATACGAGGCTAACCGTGAGGCTGCACGGTTTTACTATAAACAGCTTTATTCACCCGAGGGCAAGGAAGCTCTCGATTATCTCAGAAAAAGACAGCTCAGCGATAAGACTATAACACATTTCGGGCTTGGATATTCCCCGAAGTCACGTTTTGAGCTTGTAAATCATCTTAAAAAGCTCGGCTTTTCCGGTACTGAGCTTATACAGGCAAATCTTGCAAACGAAACGAGAAACGGCAATCCGATAGACCGCTTTACCGACAGGGTAATGTTCCCTATTATCGACCTGAAGGGAAATGTCATAGCATTCGGCGGAAGAACTATGACGGATATGAAGCCAAAGTATCTTAACACCTCTGAGACACCTGCTTTCAATAAGAGCAGGAACCTCTTTGCACTGAGATTTGCCAAGCAGAAAGCAAACGGTCAGCTTATTCTTGTCGAGGGTTATATGGACGTTATAGCTCTGCATCAGGCAGGCTTTGAAAATGCCGTAGCGACTCTCGGTACTGCTCTGACTCAGGAGCAGACCGCAATAATAAAACGATACTGTGATGAGGTAGTTATCTGCTACGACTCAGATGAAGCAGGACAGAAGGCAACACAAAGGGCTATTTCCATGCTGAGACCTGCCGGTCTTAACATAAAGGTACTTAAAGTACCGAATGGAAAAGACCCTGATGAGTTCATTAAGTCACATGGAGACCAAGGCCCTGCACGTTTCAGGCTTCTTCTTGAAAAAAGCGGCAACGATGTAGATTACAGACTTGCCAAGCTGCTCACACAGTATGATACAGAAAATACTGAGCAAAGAATTGAATACGTCACCGAAGCGGCAAAGATCATCGCCGCACTCGAAAACAGCATAGAGCGTGATGTATATATTTCAAGACTTGCCGGAGAGCAGGGAATCTCTAAAGAGGCCATTACCCAGCAGGTCAGAAAATATCAGCGCTCTAATATAAAAAGCGCCAATAACCGGCAGTTCCGTGAGATAAAGGATAATATCTCGGCATCTAAGGACAGGATTAATACAGAAAAGCGCTATAAGCTGAGGGCGGCTACGGCGGAAGAGGGAATTATCGCAATAATAATGACAAATCCCGATGTTGCGGTTGATCTGTTCAAAGAGCTGCCGCCTGACCTGTTTGTAACATCATTTAACAGAAGACTTTATGAAGTATTGAAATCTCACGCTGAACGCGGATATGATTTTACGCTTACCGATATTTCGGGAGAACTTACAGAAGACGAAATAAAGGGCGCAGCAAATATTCTTGCTTCATTCCACCGTGTAAACGATGCCCGTGACGCAGCAAGGGATTATGTGAAGATACTCCGTGAGGAAGCAGAAAAGCTCACTCCCGAGCAGATAGCCCAGGCAAGTCCCGAAGAGCTGATGAAGCAGCTTGAAAGAATGAAGAAAAAGAAACAATAGATCTGTCCGGCAGCCGGAAAAAACCGTACATTCGAGGAGATTCGGAGGCTGTCGAACAGGTCTGAAAATAAGGAAAAAGAAATACAGGAGGTAACGCATTATGATAGGTGCAGCACAACCCGACAAAAGAACAGTACTCAAGGATCTTTTAGAACTTGGAAAAACCAAGGGACACATTACGAACAAGGAAATCCTCGATGCTATCGGTGAAATGGATATAGACCCCGAACAGCTCGAAAAATTCTATGATACACTTGAGACAAACGGCGTTGAGATAGTTGAAACACTTGACGACATAATGCTTGACGATGTTGAGCTTACAAATATAACCGATGTCGGTGATATCGGTGATGACGGCGATGCAGAGCCGCTGCCCGAGAGCATTGCTATTGACGACCCTGTAAAGATCTATCTTAAAGAAATAGGCAGAGTACCGCTTCTGTCACCTGACGAAGAACTTGAGCTTGCTATCAGAATATCAGACGGTGATGTAGCAGCAAAGAAAAGGCTTTCAGAAGCAAATCTCCGACTTGTTGTAAGCATTGCAAAGAGATATCTCGGCAGAGGAATGCAGTTCCTTGATCTTATTCAGGAGGGAAACCTCGGACTTATCAAGGCGGTTGAAAAATTCGACTATACAAAGGGCTTCAAGTTCTCAACCTATGCTACCTGGTGGATCAGACAGGCAATAACAAGGGCCATTGCTGACCAGGCAAGAACTATCCGTATCCCTGTACACATGGTTGAGACGATCAATAAGGTTAAAAAGGTTTCAAGTCAGCTCTTGCATCAGAACGGTCACGAGCCGACAGCAGAAGAAATCTCAGAGGTCATCGGAATGCCGACAGACAAAGTCAGGGAAATTATGAGAGTTGCGCAGGAGCCTGTATCTCTTGAAACACCTATCGGTGAGGAGGAGGACAGCCATCTGGGCGACTTCATTCCCGATGATGACGCACCAGCTCCGCAGGATGCAGCGTCACATACACTTTTAAAGGAACAGCTTTCCGAAGTGCTGTCCACGCTTACTCCAAGGGAAGAAAGAGTCCTGAGACTGCGTTTCGGACTTGAGGACGGACGTTCACGCACGCTTGAAGAGGTCGGAGAGGTATTCAATGTTACCCGTGAGCGTATCCGTCAGATCGAAGCAAAAGCGCTCCGCAAGCTCCGCCACCCCAGCCGCAGCAAGAAGCTAAAGGACTTCCTTGACTAAGGCTGTTTTCAGGCTGAATAATAACAAATCCAAGGCACGGTATTCTGATATCAGATTACCGTGCCTTGATTATTACTCTTTCAAATTGTGCACCTTAAACAAGGAGCAAAGCTCCAACAAGCTCGCTTGATTGGAGCGAGCGACGCCGTCAACAGACGTCGGGGAGCTTTAGCTCCT
>CACXGH010000001.1 GCA_902767175.1 uncultured Ruminococcus sp. | reverse complement strand
GTAATGGTGTAGATTTTTCCGGCTTTTTAAGCCCAAAACCCGCATGAATACTGGACTTTACTTATCGAGGCTCTTCATTGTCGGGAAGATAAAAACATTCCTGATAGTCGATGACTCGTCAGAGCTATGCAAATAAAGCATATGATGAAGTTTGTTATGCTGAATCTGATAGTACGAAGGAATCTTCCGCTTTTTATCAATACAGCTTTGCGCCTGCGGGAATGTGCGGATCTACCATAAGCAGGTGGAGCTTTTCTTCTCCGTTCTCCTCATGTACTGCGGAAATAAGCATACCACAGGACTCTATCCCCATCATTGCTCTCGGAGGCAGGTTTGTTATTGCTATACATGTCTTGCCTACAAGCTCCTCAGGCTCATAGAAAGCATGGATACCGCTGAGTATCGTTCTGTCTGTGCCTGTGCCGTCATCAAGAGTGAACTTCAGCAGCTTCTTGCTCTTCGGTACTGCTTCACAGGCAAGCACCTTTACTGCACGGAAATCTGATTTTGAGAATGTCTCGAAATCAACGGCGTCCTCAAAAAGAGGCTCTATCTTTACGTTCGAGAAGTCTATCTTCTCATCGGCAGTCTGAGCAGCAGGCTTGCTTTCCTTTTTGTTCGGCTCAAGCGACTTCATCGTGGGAAAGAGCAGAACGTCCCTGATAGCAGGTGAGTTTGTCAGAAGCATACACATACGGTCGATACCGAAGCCTATTCCGCCTGTCGGGGGCATACCTATCTCAAGAGCATTCAGGAAGTCCTCATCTGTGCGGTTTGCTTCCTCATCGCCGAGTGCAAGAAGCTCCTCCTGAGCCTTGAAACGTTCTCTCTGATCAATAGGATCGTTAAGCTCGCTGTATGCGTTAGCCATTTCCCAGCCGTTCATGAAGAACTCGAAGCGTTCAACATACTCGGGGTCATCGGGCTTTTTCTTTGTGAGCGGAGATATCTCAACAGGATGATCCATAAGGAAAGTGGGCTGGATAAGATGCTCCTCAACAAATGTTTCAAAGAACAGGTTGAGAATATCACCCTTCTTATGGTGCTGTTCATACTGAACACCCTTTTCGTCAGCAATTTTACGGGCGTCCTCGAGTGTCTTTATTTCCTTGAAGTCAACACCTGTGTATTTCTTTACGGCATCGACCATTGTTATTCTTTCAAAGGGTTTGCCGAGATCCATTTCAATGCCGTTATATACTATCTTTGTTGTTCCGAGTACCTGCTGTGCAACATAGCGGTAAAGGTTCTCGGTAAGATCCATCATTCCGTGATAGTCGGTATATGCCTGATACAGCTCCATAAGAGTAAATTCGGGGTTGTGTCTTGTGTCAAGACCTTCATTGCGGAATACTCTGCCTATTTCATATACTCTTTCAAGACCGCCGACTATAAGCCTCTTGAGGTAAAGCTCAAGAGAAATTCTCAGACGGAGATCCTCGTCAAGAGCATTAAAATGTGTCTCGAAGGGTCTTGCCGTAGCACCGCCTGCATTAGCGACAAGCATAGGGGTCTCTACCTCCATAAAGCCCTGTTCGTCAAGGTATCTGCGTATTGAGCTGATGATCTTTGAACGCTTTATAAAGGTATCCTTTACGTCCTCGTTCATAATGAGGTCGACATATCTCTGACGATAGCGTGTATCGGTGTTTGTAAGTCCGTGATATTTTTCGGGGAGAATCTGCAGGCTCTTTGACAGGAGTGTTATAGAGCTTGCGTGTACGGATACCTCGCCTGTTTTGGTCTTGAATACCTCGCCGCTTAAGCCTGCTATATCGCCTATATCCATTTTCTTGAAGAGCTTATATTCATCTTCTCCGATGCTGTCTCTTGCAACATAGCACTGTATTGTACCCTTAAGATCCTGAATATGACAGAAGGAAGCCTTGCCCATGACACGCTTTGACATTATTCTGCCTGCTATGGAAACGCTCTTTCCTTCAAGTTCATCAAAGTTTTCCTTGACGTCTGTGCTGTGATGAGTTACATCATATTTCATTATCTGAAAAGGGTCTCTGCCGTTTTCCTGAAGCTCTCTGAGCTTATCTCTTCTGACCTGAAGCAGATCGTTTGTGTTCTGCTGAGGCTTGTTGTTCTTCTGTTCGTTCTGTTCAGACATTTTCCTCTTCCTTTCTGCCTTGGTTACGGCAGGAAATATTATTTGGATATTTCAAGTACGATAAATTTGATAGTGCCGTCGGGAGTATCTACATCGACTGTATCACCGACTCTGTGACCGAGAAGTGCAGAGCCGACAGGAGACTCATCGGAGAGTTTTCCTTCAAAGGGGTCAGCTTCGTTTGAGCCTATTATCTGATATACTGCCTCTTCATCGAATTCGCAGTCACGAAGCCTGACTTTAGAGCCTATATGGATAAGCTCATTGCTCAGCTCGCTCTCGTCTATAATTTTAGCGTTTTGGAGTATTTCTTCTATCTGTGTGATACGAGCCTCAAGAATAGCCTGATCGTTTTTGGCTTCATCGTATTCACTGTTTTCGGAAAGGTCACCGAATGAGAGTGCGACCTTGATTTTTTCTGCTACTTCTTTACGTTTTACGGTTTTGAGATATTCAAGCTCCTGCTCATAGCTTTTAAGTCCCTCATCAGTCAGAAGGTTCTGTTTTGCCATATATAAAACCACCTTTTCATCATAATTTCAGTACCTACTATTATATAAAAATACTGTTTCCCTGTCAAGCACCGGAGTGTCGCCGCTCCCGATTATGATTTTTATTTTCATAAGTATTGTTTTTATTTGTCTATTGTGTTAAAATATAAATGTATATTTATCTGATAGTGCATAAAATATTGTTTATATTGACAAAACTT